>DATIDB010000001.1:0-11553 GCA_035456545.1 Alphaproteobacteria bacterium
TCCAAAGCATATCGGAAGGCTGTTCGCCGGTGGCCGATCTCGACCTCCTTGCCGATCTGATCGCCGCGGCGCGCCGAGCGGGCGCCGATGCGGCCGATGCGCTGCATGTCGAGAGCGCGGCGGTTTCCCTCGCCGAGCGGCTCGGCAAACCGGAGAAGCTGGAGCGCGAGGAAAGCCAGGATCTGGGCCTGCGCGTCCTCATCGGCCGGCGGCAGGCCGTCGTCTCGACGACCGATCTCGGCAAGGCCGCCCTGGCCGCGCTGGTGGAGCGGGCGGTTTCCATGGTCCGCGCGGTGCCGGAGGATCCCCATTGCGGGCTCGCCGATCCCTCCGAGCTGGCGCGCGACATTCCCGACCTCGACATCTCCGACCCCCGCGAGCCCTCCGCGGAGGAGCTGACCATGCGCGCCAAGGCGGCCGAGGACGCGGCGCGGTCGGTCCCCGGCGTCACGAATTCCGAAGGCGCGGAGGCGAGCTGGAGCCGCAGCCGCGTGCTGCTTGCGGCCAGCAACGGCTTTTCCGGCTCCTACGGCGGGACCCGGCACGGCGTCTCGGTCTCGGTCTTGGCGGGCAGCGGCACCGGCATGGAGCGGGACTACGATTTCTCATCGGCCGTGCATGGCGGCGATCTGGAGGATCCGGCGACGGTCGGCCGGCGTGCGGGCGAGCGGGCGGTCAAGCGCCTGAACCCGCGCAAGGCGGCCACCATGCGGGCGCCCATCGTCTACGACCCGCGCGTCGCGGGCGGCATGCTGGGACACTTGGCCGGAGCGATCAACGGAACCAGCGTGGCGCGCGGCACCTCCTTCCTGAAGGGCCGCATGGGACAGCCGATCTTCCCGCGCGGAACGACGGTCATCGACGATCCGCATCGCCGGCGCGGCCTGCGCTCGAAGCCCTTCGACGGCGAGGGCGTCGGCAATCGTCGCCGCGCGCTGATCGAGGACGGCGTGCTCGCGACCTGGATTCTGGATTTGCGATCGGCACGTCAGCTCGGCCTTCGATCGACCGGCCATGCGGCGCGCGGAACCGGCGGGCCGCCGGGCCCGGCGCCGACCAATCTCTGGCTGGAGGCGGGTCCGGTCACGCCCGCCGAGTTGATCGAGGACATCGCCCAAGGCCTCTATGTGACCGAGCTGATCGGCTTCGGCGTCAACGGCATCACCGGCGATTACAGCCGTGGCGCAGCCGGATTCTGGATCGAGAACGGAGAGCTGGCTTATCCGGTGAGCGAGATCACCGTCGCCGGCAACCTGATCGAGATGTTCCAGCGCCTCAGCGCGGCCAGCGATCTCGCCTTCCGCACGGGTCTGGACGCCCCGACCCTGCGCGTGGACGGAATGACGATCGCGGGCCGCTAGGATTCGATTCGAAACGAGCAATTTCTGGACATTCCGAAGCCCTTCTCCTAAACATCCCTGGCGTCGGGCGGGCCCGGCGCCCGGCGTCATCGCGCCGGCAGGCCCGACGCACCGGCCCGGCGCCGGCGCCCTAACACAAGCGTGAGCCCGATAGTTCAGCCTTGACCGATTTGCCGAAAACCAGGCCGGGACGGACCTCGTCGTTCGCCTTGGTGCAGCGGCTCTTCCGCAACCATATCCGTCGCCACCTCTGGCCGATTTTCGGCTCGCTCGTTGCGATGGCGGCATCGGCGGCGGCCACGGGGGCGCTCGTCTACATGGTGCAGGTGGTCGTCGACAGCCTCTTCGTCGAGCACGACCGCGAGGCGCTGTTCTGGGTCGCCGGCGCCGTGCTGGCGCTGTTCGTCCTGCGCGGCTTGGGAATCTATACGCAGACCGTGCTCCTGGGGCATATCAGCTTCCGCCTGATCGCCGGCCTGCAGATCGAGCTGTTCCGGCATCTGATCCGTTCCGACCTCGCCTTCTTCCACGACCATTCGCCGGGCAAGCTGCTCTCGAGCTTCACCAGCGACATCGGCCTGCTCAGGGTCACCGTCTCATCGACGGTGATGAGCTTCGGGCGCGACCTCCTGACGCTGATCGTGCTCGTCTTCGTGATGTTCAAGCAGGACTGGCTCCTGGCCTCGATCGCCTTCTTCGCCTTTCCGAGCGGCGTCCTGCCGATCGTCGGATTCGGCCGTCGCGTGCGCAAGGCCTCGCGCAAGACTCAAGCGCAAGTGAGCCGGCTCGCTGGGCGGCTTACCGACTCATTTCAGGGAGCCCGCCACGTCAAGGCCTATGGGATGGAGGGCTACGAGATCGAGCGCGCCCGTTCGGACATCATCGCGGTGCGCAAGCTGGTGATGCAGGCCGCGCGCGCGCGCGCCTCCATGCACCCGGTGATGGAGCTGCTCTCCGGGCTCGCGGTCGTGGGGATCCTCGTCTATGGCGGGCTGCAGGTGATGAACGGCGTCCGTTCGGCGGGCGAGCTGTTCTCGTTCCTGACAGCGCTCGCGGTGGCCTATGAGCCATTGAAGCGACTTGGCAACTGGAATGCCCAGGTTCAGGAGGGCTTGGCCGCGGCCGAGCGCGTGTTCGGCCTCCTCGACATCAAGCCGAGGATCGTCGATGCGCCGGACGCCAGGCCCGTGGCGCTCGCCGGGGGCGGCATCCGCTTCGAGCGGGTCAACTTCTCCTACGTCCCGGAGAAGCCGGCGCTCAGCGACATCGACCTGGTCGTTCCGCCAGGGAGAACGGTCGCGCTGGTGGGCCCGTCGGGGGCGGGCAAATCCACGGTCCTCAACCTGATCGCGCGTTTCTACGATGTGGATGCGGGGAGCATCTTGATCGACGGGCAAGACGTGCGCGCGGTCACCCTGGACTCGCTTCGGCAGGCGATCGGCCTGGTCAGCCAGGAGATCGTGCTCTTCGACGACACGATCCGCATGAACATCGCCTATGGAAAGCTCGGCGCCTCCGAGGCCGAGATCGTCGAGGCCGCACGGTCCGCGGGCGCGCACGAGTTCATTTCGGGCCTGCCCCAGGGATACGACAGCGTGATCGGCCCGCATGGTGTGAAGCTCTCCGGCGGCCAGCGCCAGCGCATCGTCATCGCGCGCGCGATGCTGAAGAACGCCCCGATCCTTCTGCTCGACGAGGCGACGTCGGCCCTCGACACGGAATCCGAACGGCATGTGCAGGCGGCGCTGGCGCGGCTCAAAGAGGGGCGTACCACTGTGATGGTGGCCCACCGTCTGTCCACCATCGTCGACGCCGATCTCATCTATGTCATGGAGGCGGGCCGCATCCTCGAGCGCGGCACGCATCAGGAATTGCTGGCCAAGGGCGGCCTTTACGCGCGGCTCTATACCATGCAGTTCTCCGGCGAGGCGGTCGAGGCGGCGGAGGGCGAAGAGTTGCCGGGAGACCTGCCCTCCGCTTCGCGCGCGCGGGCCTGATCCGTTAGAGCGGTGTTCCGAAAGATTGAATCACCTGCGTTGGGCATCCGGCCCGGCGATCGGCCAGGCGCGCCGCGAAGCGCGATGCCGCGGCGCATCGGGCGAGCGGGGCAACGCCGCCGTCGCCTGCCGGGGCGCAACCCCGAAGGGGCCGGGGCCTTTTGCGCCGCGGGTTCGTCGCGGGGCTTGCCTGTAAGCGCCCGGCTACAAGGCTGCGCCCCGCTCCTGCCCGCGGCGCAAAATCCCTCCGGCGCAGATGCTTCAATCTTACGGAATACCGCTCTAATGTCGAAACACAGGCGGAGATGGCGGAATGGCTACGGACTCCCGATTGGGCCTCACGCGCGACCGTCCGATCGACCCGGGGCGGACGGCCCTGCTTCTGGTCGATGTGCAGAACTGGGTCGTGAACGACCGTCAGGCGGCGATCCGGCCGGAATTCGCCGCGGCGGTGGAAGCGACGGTCCTACCCAATCTGGTGAAGCTGGTCGGAGCGAGCCGCGCCGCCGGTCTCGAGGTGCTCTACACCGTCATGGAGAACCTGACCCGCGACGGCCGGGACCGCGGCCTGGACTACAAGCTCTCCGGCATCTCCATTCCGAAGGGCTCCTGGGACGCCAAGGTGCTGGACGCGGTCGCGCCCGCCGAGGACGAGATCGTGCTGCCGAAGACCTCCTCCTCGCTCTTCAATTCCACCAATATCGATTATCTCCTGCGCAATCTCGGCGTCGAGGAGCTTGCGGTGGTCGGCTTCCTCACCGACCAGTGCATCGACCACACGGTCAAGGACGCGGCCGATCGCGGCTATTACGTGACCTGCGTCCGCGACGCCTGCATGGCGAACACATGGGCGCGCCAGGAGGCGGCGCTGGCCTGCTTCTCCGGATATTGCCGCACGGTGGATACGGCCGCCTTCCTGCGTCTTCTGGCCGCGATCCCTCAGTAGAGGCGCGCATAGCGCGCGCATTGTTCGGCCGGGGTCAGCTTCTCGATGAGGGCGATCTCCCCGCGCTTGTGCTTCAGATAGGCATCGAGCAGCGTTCCGCCGAACCAGACCCGCGCCTGCGGCGTCGCCTCGAGCAAGTCCAGCGCCTGTGCCAGCGAGCGGGGAAGCGGCTTGGCCAGGCGCTCGGCATCTTCGGGCAGGAGCAGGGTCATGCCGCTTTCAAGACCCTCGCAGCCGGCGTTGACGACCGCGCCAAGGGCGAGATAGGGGCTCGCCGCCGCGTCGGCGGGCCGGTATTCCAGATTGAACTGGCGCTGGGGATCGCCGCCGGGCGTTTCGAATATCGGGCAGATGCGCAGGCTCGCGGCTCGATCCTGAATGGCGACGTTGGCCACGGTCGGGGCCCACCGATTCGGCGTCATCCGGATATAGGAGATGACGCTCGGCGCGGTCACCGCGCAGAGCGCGGGCATGTGATGAAGAATGCCGGCGGCGAAGGCGGCGCCGGTCTGCGATAGGCCATAAGGCCGCGCCGGATCGTAGGCGACGGAGCGCCCGGACCGGTCGCGCAGGCTCAGATGGATATGGACACCGTTGCCCACGCCGTCGACGTCGATGATCGGGGAGAACACGGCGCGGTGTCCGAACCGATGCGCGGTTGCGCGCGCCAGCTCTCGGATCATCACCGCCTGATCGGCGGCGGAAATGCCGATCGTGGGCGCGCAGGTCACCTCGTATTGCTGCATCCCGAATTCGGCGAGAAAGCATTCGGGCTCGAGCCCGGCCTGCTTCAACGCGGCGACATAGGTCTCGCCGAACGCGCCCTGGCGGCGGAAGGCGTCGAGCCAATAGCGGTTGCCGCCGTCGCCCTCGACGCCGGTATAGGCGAATTCCTGCTCGAAGCCGGCGAGCACGGAAAGTCCCGCCGCCGCCTCGAGGCGGGCAAGCGCCCGCCGCAGGAACTCGCGCGGACAGCAGGACCAGGGGCTCCCATCCGCGTTGCGGATGTCGCAGAGGATCAGCCGCTCCACCGGGCCGCCGTCCTCGAAATCGACGCGCATCTCGGCCATGCGGTCGGGCGAAAGCATGACGTCGCCCAATGCCCCGAACGGCGTCTCGCCGATGGTGCCGAAGGCCGTGATCATCACATTGGTCGGAGTCCAGCCGACCGCTCGATGCGACCGCTCGGCGAGGTCTGAAGCCGGGATGCCCTTGCCGCGCACCTGTCCGGAGATGTCGCAGGTTCCAAGAAAGGCCAGCTCTTCGCGAATCACGGGTCTATGGCTCACTCTTGATCTTGCCTGAACGGAGGAGGGAGGCGGGAAGCGCCGCCGAGCGGCGCGCCCCGCCCGTTGTCCCCGCGCTCAGGGCTTGCGGTTGCCGATCAGCTCGAACTTACCGTCCTTGACCGCGATCAGAGTCACCTCCTTGTCGGGCGCGCGTTTCGGATCCGAGAAGTTGGCGGCTCCGGTCACTCCGGCGAAGTTCGTGATGGTGAAGATGGCGTCGTTGATCGCCTTCGAGGTCAGCTCGCTCGCCTTGTTCATCGCTTCGGCCATGAGATAGACCGAATCGTAGCCGAGCCCGGCGAAGGCGTTCTCCGGCGGGATGCCGTATTCGGCCTTGTAGGCCTCGATGAACTTGCTCACCTTCCCGCCGTCGGAGGTTAGGGCCATATGCGTGGTGAAATAGACGTCGGCCGTGTTCTTCGCGCCCGCGTTCTTGACCAGGTCGGGGTTGTCGAAGGCGTCGCCGCCGATGATCGGCAGCGTGATCCCGGCCTCGCGCGCCTGCCGAACGAAGGTCGCGTCGTCGCCCGGGTTCATCGCGGCATAGATGAAATCGGGCTGCGGATTGAGGCTGCGGATCTTGGTCACATGGGCGGAATAATCGGTGTCGCCCGTGTGGTAGCTGCTCTCGTCCAGGATCTTGCCGCCCTTCTCGGTGAAGCGCTGCTTGAAGAAGGTCGCGATCGCGCGGGTGTAGTCGGAATCCGCATCGCGCAAGAGGAAGGCGGTCTTGGCTTTCAGGTCGTTCAGCGCGAAATCGGCGGCGACGAAGGCCTGGTAGTCGTCGCCGAAGGGCATCATATGCCCGAACTCGCCCACCTGCTCGGGCAGGTTCGGGACGGTGCCGCCGGTGTCGAGATAGGGGATGCCGGCATCCTGAGCGATCGGCGCGCTGGCCAGGTAGAACCCGGAATCGGCCACGCCGATGATGGCGATCACCTTGTCCTCGTGAACCAGGCGTTGCGCCGCGTTGGCGATGTCGGCCAGCGTGCTCTTGCCGTCGTAGTGGATCATCTCGATCGGTCGGCCCTTGATGCCGCCCGCGCCGTTGATCTCCTTGACCGCGAGCTTCGCGGCCTTCAAGGCCGGGTCCTCGATCACGGCATAGGAGCCGGTCACGCTGTAGATGGCGCCGAGCTTGATCGGCTCCTGCGCGAGCGCGGTCGCCGACAGGGCCGCAAGGCCGAGCGCGGCCGCAAACGCAAATCCGCCAATCCGGTTGATCATGTTCGCCTCTCCCTTCGTTTTACGTTTTTGGCTACTTCGCTTCCACCTCCCCTCTGGAAGCCTTCGGCCGCATCCTGTCGGACGGCCGTCGCGCGCGCGCCGTCATCCCCCGCATCGTCAGCTCCTTCGCTCCGGCGATTCCTTCCGGGCGGATCAGCATGACGATGATGAGGATGAGCGCGGTCACGATCTGGGTCAGCCCGTGCAGCGCGGGCAGCTCGACGCCGAGGAAGCTGCCGCCCCGCTCGAACGGGATGATGAATTGCGGAAGGATGGTCATAATCGCGGCGCCGATCACGCTGCCGGTGATGCTGCCCATGCCGCCCAGGATCATCATGGCAACGCCGAGGAACACCGCGTTGAAGGAGAACTGGCCGGGCGTGAGGATGCGCAGGAGGTGCCCCAGGAGGCCGCCCGCCACGCCGGCGAAAAAGGCGCTGATGGTGAAGGCGACGAGGCGCGTGCGGGCGACGTTGACGCCGCTCATCTGGGCCGCCGTGGTGTCGTCGCGCACCGCCCGCAGGGCCCTGCCGAAGCGGGAATGCACCAGCCGGTGGACCACATAGATGGTGATCACGGCGAAGCCGTAGATCCACCACAGATTGGCGTGGTTGGGAATCCCGGAAAGGCCGAGCGCGCCGCGGGTGAAGTCCACCAGGTTGACGATGCTCACCTGCACGATGACGGTGAGGCCGAGCGTCGCGACCGCGAGATAATGGCCGCGCAGCCTCAAGACGGGCCAGCCGACCAGGACGGCGGCGATCGACGCGGCGATCCCGCCCAGGATCAGCGCCGGCAGGAACGGCGCCGTCGTCTGCAAGAGCCAGTCGGGCCATCCCGGCACGCGGAAGGCCTTCATCGCCGCGGGGTATGTCAGGATCGCCGCCGTGTAGCCGCCGATCGCCGCGAAGGCGGGGTGCCCCAGGGAGAACATCCCGCCGAAGCCGGCGGCGAGGTTGAGGCTCACGGTCAGGATGATGTTGACGCCCAGCAGGCCCAGCACCTGGAGATAGAAGGCGTTGAGCTCCGATTGCGCGAGCCAGAGCCCCGCCGCCAGAGCGGCCAGCGCGATCGGGATCGTCGCCTTGTTGGTCCCCGGCGCCGTCATGCCTTGACGTACTCCGCCCGGCCGAAGAGGCCGCTCGGCCGGATCAACAAGACCAGGATCAGCACCAGGAAGACATAGGCGTCGCGGAACTGCGCCAGCGCGTCGGGCAGGTAGCCGACCAGGAACACTTCGAGGAGGCCGAGAATGATCCCGCCCACGACCGCGCCGGGGAAGGAGCCGATCCCGCCGATCACCGCTGCGACGAAGGCCTTCACCCCCGGCAGGAAGCCGCTATAGGGATTGAGGTGCCCGTATTTGTAGCCGATGAAGACCCCGGCCACGCCCGCCAGGGCCGAGCCGACCAGGAAGCAGATGAAGATCATGCGCGGCACGCGAATCCCCATCATCCGCGCCGCGCCCAGATCCTGGGAGAGCGCGCGAATGGCAAGACCGGGCCGCGTGTGCTGCAGGAACCAGTGCGTGCCGATGACGAAGGCGATGGCGAGCGCCACGATCATGAGGTCGACGTTGCGCAGGAATACGCCGCCGATCTGGAACGGCGCATCGAGGAAGGCCTCCGGGCTCGGCCGCTTCGGCTGCGGGGAGGTCAGCATCAGCACCACGTTCTGCAACAGGAGCGAGACGCCGAGCGAGGCCACCAGCAGCGTCACGTCGCGCGAGCGGATCAGCGGGCGGAAGACGGTCCATTGGATCAGCCCGCCGACGGCCGTCGCCGCGGCGATCCCGGAAAGCAGCACGATCGGAAAGGGCGCGCCCATCCAGGAGACGGGCAACGCGATGAACACGCCCACCATGAGCACGTCGCCATGCGCGAAATTGATCATGCGCAAGAGCCCATAGACCATGCTGAGGCCGATCGCGATCAGCCCGTAGAGGAATCCCAGGACCAGCCCGTTCGCCAATTGCTGAAGGAAGACCGTGAACCCCGACATAACCGGTCCTATCCGAGATACGCCTCGACGAAATCGGCGCGCGCCTTCAGCTCGGCGGCGCTTCCCGACAGCGCGACCCGGCCGGTCTCCAGCACATAGCCGCGGCTCGCGATCTCCAGCGCCATCGAGGCGTTCTGCTCGACCAGGAGGATGCTGGCGCCCGACCGGCTGATCTCGAGGATCGTCTCGAAAATCAGCTCCACCAGGTTCGGGGCGAGGCCCAGCGAGGGCTCGTCCAAGAGGAGCACGGACGGTTTCGCCATCAGCGCGCGCCCGATCGCCACCATCTGCTGCTCGCCGCCCGACAGAGTGCCCGCCCTCTGGCCGCGCCGGTCGGCGATGTGCGGGAACAAGTCGAAGACGCGCTCCAGCGCCTGCGCCATCGCGGCGCGATCCTTCACCTTGTAGCCGCCGAGCCGCAGGTTCTCCTCGACGGTCATCTCCGGAAAGAGGCGGCGGCCCTCGGGGCAGAGCACGATCCCGGCGGCGACGCGCTCCTCGCAGCTCCGGCGGGCGATCGGCTCGCCGCGATGGAAGATGCCTCCGCGCCAGGGCGGCGCTACGCCTGCGATTGCGCCGAGCAGGGTGGTCTTCCCCGCTCCGTTGGCGCCGACGATGGCGGTGATCGCGCCTTCCTGCGCCTCGATCGTGACGCCGTGCAGGGCCGGCACCGCGCCGTAGCGCACCTCCAGATCGCGGACCGCGACGACCGGCGGCGTCGCCGCGCCGGAGCCGCGCGCATCGGCGTCGCGCGCGGCGCCCTCCAGCTTGCCGGTCCCGAGATAAGCGGTGACCACGTTGTCGTTGGCGCGGATCTCGGACGGCGCCCCTTCGGCGAGGAACTTGCCGAAGTCGATCACGGTGATGCGCGGGCAGAGGCTGCTGACGAAATGCATGTCGTGCTCGACGAGGAGCAGCGTGAACCGCAGCTCCTCGTGCAGGCGCCGAACGAGGTCCATGAGCTGCCGGCTCTCGTGCTCGGTCAGGCCCGCCGCCGGCTCGTCGAGAAGCAGCACTTTGGGCCGGGCCACGATGCTGCGCGCCAGGTCCACCCGCTTCTGCACGCCATAGGGAAGGCTGCCGGCCAGCTCGTCGGCGTATTCGACGATGGACAGGGATTTCAGGGCGTCCTCGGACCGCTCGCGCATCTCGGCTTCGTGCCGTCGGAAGCGCGGCGCGGTGATGAGCGTAGGCACCAGGCCCGGCGCGTCCCTGGAGAGATGCGTGCCGAGCATCACGTTCTCCGCCACGGTCATGGCGCCGAAGAGGCGCAAGTTCTGGAAGGTCCGCGCGATCCCGCGCGCGGCGACCTCGTCGGCGCGCAGGCCCAGGATGGATCGACCCTCCATGCGCACATCGCCGGAATCGGGGTTGTTGAGGCCCGTGATGACGTTGAAGGCGGTCGATTTGCCCGAGCCGTTCGGGCCGATCAGGCCGCGGATCTCGCCCTCTTGGAGCGCGAGCGAGAACTGGTCGAGCGCGCGCACACCGCCGAAATTGATGCTGACGCGGTCAAGTTCGAGGGCGGGCGAGGCCATCCTGGCATCCAGCGAACCGGGCATCTCGGCCCATGTCACTGGAATCGGGGGGATTGGGGAAGAGGCGCAAAAGTGAGAGGGAGAGCGGGGTTGCCGTTAGAGCGGTGTTCCGAAAGATTGAATCACCTGCGTTGCGCATCCGGCGCGGCGATCGGCCAGGCGCGCCGCGAAGCGCGATGCCGCGGCGCATCGGGCGAGCGGCGCAACGCCGCCGTCGCCAGCCGGGGCGCAACCCCGAAGGGGCCGGGGCCTTTTGCGCCGCGGGTTCGTGGCGGGGCTTGCCTGTAGCGCCCGGCTATAAGGCTGCGCCCCGCTCCTGCCCGCAGCGCAAATTCCCTCCGGCGCAGATGCTTCAAGCGGCATGGCTTGAATCGGCGACGTCAGCCCCGCGCGGCCCGCTCCGCGATGAGCGCGTAGAGCGCGCGCAACGCCATGGCTTCGCCGCCTTCGGGGCGGCCCGGCCGGCTCGTGGAATTCCAGGCCATGAGGTCGAGATGCGCCCAGGGCGTCGAGGCCGAGACGAACTCCTGCAGAAACAGGGCCGCGACGATCGCGCCGGCGAAGGGGCTGTCCCAAATGTTGTTGAGGTCGGCGGTTTTGCTGTCGAGCCCGCGCCGATAGGGCTTGAACAGCGGCAAGCGCCAGAGCGGGTCTCGCTCGGCCAGCCCGTGCCGCAGCAGCGCCTCGGCGGTCGCGTCGTGGTTGGAGAAGAGCGCCGGCAAGTCCGGACCCAGCGCCACACGCGCCGCGCCGGTGAGGGTCGCGCAGTCGATCAGAAGATCAGGGCTTTCGCGGTCGGCCTCGGCGAGCGCATCGCACAGGATGAGGCGTCCCTCGGCGTCGGTGTTGCCGACCTCGACCGTCAGCCCCTTGCGCGTGCGCAACACGTCCAGCGGCCGGAAGGCGTTCGCGGAGATGCTGTTCTCCACCGCCGGGATCAGAAGGCGCAGGCGCACCGGAAGCTGCGCCGCCATGATCATCTGCGCCAGGCCCAGGACATGCGCCGCGCCGCCCATGTCCTTCTTCATCAGCTTCATCGCGGACGCGGGCTTGAGATCGAGCCCGCCGCTGTCGAAGCAGACGCCCTTCCCCACGAGGACGACCTCAGGCCCCTTCCGGCCCCAGCGCATGTCGACGAGGCGCGGCGCGCGGCTGCTCGCGCGACCGACGGCGTGCACGAGCGGGAAGTTCTTC
>DATIDB010000002.1:0-2349 GCA_035456545.1 Alphaproteobacteria bacterium
CAAGGCCCTTCTGCGCTTGAACCGGACCCCCGCCTAGCCTATTTCGGGAGGGCATGTCCCAGCCCGATTTCCCGAACTGGCACGGCACCACCATCCTCTCCGTCCGCAAGAACGGGGCGGTGGTGGTCGCGGGCGACGGCCAGGTCACCTTCGGCCAGACCGTGATCAAATCCAACGCCAAGAAGGTGCGCCGCCTCGGCAAGGGCGACGTGATCGCGGGCTTTGCCGGCGCGACCGCTGACGCCTTCACCCTTTTCGAGCGGCTGGAGGCGAAGCTGGAGCAGCATCCGGGCCAGCTCACCCGCGCCTGCGTCGAGCTGGCCAAGGACTGGCGCACCGACCGGTATTTGAGGCGGCTCGAGGCGATGATGGCGGTGGCCGACCGCACCGTCTCCCTGGTGCTGACCGGAACCGGCGACGTCCTGGAGCCGGAGGACGGGCTGATCGGCATCGGCTCGGGCGGGGGCTACGCGCTGTCCGCCGCGCGGGCGCTGATGTCCGTCGAAGCCCTGGATGCCGAGACCATCGCCCGGCGCGCCATGAAGATCGCGGCGGAGATTTGCGTCTACACCAACGAGACGATCGTCGTCGAAAAGCTATGACCGCCTTCAGCCCGCGCGAGATCGTCTCCGAGCTCGACCGCTATATCGTCGGCCAGGACGATGCCAAGCGCGCGGTCGCCATCGCCCTCCGGAACCGCTGGCGGCGCCAGCAGCTTCCCGAGGCCTTGCGCGAGGAGGTGCTGCCGAAGAACATCCTGATGATCGGGCCGACCGGCGTCGGCAAGACCGAGATCGCGCGCCGCCTCGCCAAGCTGGCGCAGGCGCCGTTCCTCAAGGTCGAGGCGACGAAATTCACCGAAGTCGGCTATGTCGGCCGCGATGTCGAGCAGATCGTACGCGATCTCCTCGAGGGCGCGATCGTGATGACGCGCGAACGGCTGCGCCGCGAAGTGTCCGCCAAGGCGGAGCTTGCCGCCGAGGAACGCGTCATCGAGGCCCTGGTCGGCCAGAACGCCTCGACGGAGACGCGCGCCAAGTTCCGCAAGATGCTGCGCGAGGGCCAGCTTTCCGACAAGGAGATCGAGGTCCAGGTGCGCGACACCGGCTCGGGCGCGCTGCCGACCTTCGAGATCCCCGGCATGCCCGGCGCGCAGATGGGCATGATCAATCTCAACGAGATGCTGGGTCAGGCCTTCGGCCACCGCACCAAGCCCAGGCGGCTGACGGTGGCGCAGTCCTACGACCTCCTGATGGCGGAGGAATCCGACAAGCTCCTCGACCAGGAGCGCGTCGTGCGCGATTCGATCGCCGCCGTCGAGCAGAACGGCATCGTCTTCATCGACGAGATCGACAAGATCTCGGCCCGCTCGGAGCGGATCGGGGCGGATGTGAGCCGCGAGGGCGTGCAGCGCGATCTCCTGCCGCTGATCGAGGGAACGACGGTCGCGACCAAGCACGGGGCGGTGAAGACCGACCACATCCTCTTCATCGCGTCGGGCGCCTTCCACATGGCCAAGCCCTCGGACCTTCTTCCCGAGCTGCAGGGCCGCCTGCCGATCCGGGTCGAGCTCGATCCCCTGACGCGCGACGATTTCCGGCGAATCCTGACCGAGCCGGAGGCGAGCCTGGTCAAGCAGTACCAGGCGCTGATGAAGACCGAGGACGTGACCCTCGATTTCACCGAGGACGCCATCGACGCGCTGGCGACGCTCGCCGCCGAGATCAACGCATCGGTGGAGAACATCGGCGCGCGCCGGCTGCACACGGTGATGGAGCGCTTGCTCGAGGAGATCAGCTTCACCGCCAGCGACCGCGGCGGGACCTCCGTCACCATCGACGCCGCCTATGTCCAGGACCGCGTCGCCCCGCTCGCCAGGAACGCGGATCTGAGCAAGTACATACTTTAGAGAATTCCCCGCGGCGCGTTGGACGGTTGACCTTCCGGCCCTAGGAAGGGGCACAGTCGGAAGACCGGCATTCCGCAAAAGGAACCGAGCCATGAGCGATGAGCCCATGCCAGGACATTCGCACCGCCGGCACGAGATGGCTCCCGCTCGGCCGGACTCCGTGCCGGCGGGGACGATCTACACCTGCCCCATGCATCCGCAAATCCGGCAGATCGGCCCCGGCTCCTGCCCGATCTGCGGGATGGCGCTGGAGCCTGTGCTGGCCACCGAGGAAACCGGCCCCAGCCCCGAGCTTCGCGACATGACGCGGCGGTTCTGGATCGGCCTCGCCTTGACGCTGCCGGTCGTCGCGCTGGAGATGGGCGCGCATCTGACCGAACTGGGTCACGTCATCGGACAGCGGCGCGCGAACTGGATTCAGATGGCGTTCGCGACGCCCG
>DATIDB010000003.1:0-2235 GCA_035456545.1 Alphaproteobacteria bacterium
GGCTTTCCGCGATCGAGACCCGGCTCGGAGCGGCGGTCGGCGTGCTCGATGCGGTCGAGATCGACGGTTACCGCGCGCGCCTGGCCTCGCAATGGTATTTCTCGGGGACCGGGACCACGGCCCGCGCCTTCGCTTTGGCCCGGACGGCGGCCGAGCGGTCCGGCGATGCGGTGCCCGAGGCCTATTGGATCGCGGGACTGTCGGCCTGGCGGCTCGGCAAGCTCGAGGATGCCCGGCGCTGGTTCGAGGCGCTTGCGCAGGTTCCGGGCATTTCCCCGTGGATGACTTCGGCGGGGGCCTATTGGGCCTCGCGCGTGCATCTGAAAGCCAAGCGCCCGCATCTGGTCAGCCATTGGCTGGCGCTCGCGGCCGAGCACCCCAGGACGTTCTATGGCCTTTTGGCCCGGCGCAGCCTGAAGGAGCCGCCGAGCTTCGACTGGAACCAGAGGGCGCTGACCGGCGCGGATGTGGATATCCTCCTGCGCAGCCCGGCGGGCCGGCGCGCAACGGCGCTCTTGCAGGCCGGGCAGACCCGGGCCGCCGAGCGCGAGCTGGAGCTTCTGGCGCTGGGCGCCGGGCGCGACATGGGGCGCGCCGTGCTGGCGCTGGCGCAACGCGCCAACCTTGCGCAGCTCGCCATCCGCCTCGGGCCGCGCGTGGCGGAAAAGGACGGGCGCCGGCACGATACGGCGCTCTATCCGATCCCCGCTTGGCGTCCGGCCGAAGGCTTCACCGTCGACCGCGCGCTGCTCTACGCCTTCATGCGCCAGGAATCCGGCTTCCGGCCGGATGCGCGCAGCCCGGCGGGCGCCATCGGGCTGATGCAGCTCATGCCGGCGACGGCCGCCTATATCGCCAAGCAGGAGGGGCTGGACGGAAAACCCGACCTCCTGGATCCAGCGGTCAATCTCTCGCTGGGCCAGCGCTACATCCTGCACCTGTTCGAGCAACCCGCGGTCGAGGGCGACCTGTTCCGCCTGGTCGCGGCCTATAACAGCGGCCCGGGGAAGCTTGAGGAGTGGCAGAAGCGCGACGGTTTCAACGGCGACCCGCTGCTCTTCATCGAATCCATCCCCTCGCGCGAGACGCGCCTCTTCATCGAGCGGGTGCTCGCCAGCTACTGGATCTACCGCGACCGCCTGGGGCAGCCGACCCCCTCCCTCGACGCCATTGCCGCAGGCGAATGGCCGACCTATACACCGCTCGAACAGGGTTCGAAGGCGGTGGCGCAGAATGTCTCGAATTGACGAGAGCAAGCCTTTCCTTCCCGTCAATATCGCGGTCCTGACGATCTCCGATACGCGCGGCGAGGCCGAGGACAAATCCGGCCGCACTCTGGTCGAGATGATCCAGCGCGACGGCCACAAGATCGCGGCCAAGGCGATCGTCAAGGACGAGGTCGCGGCGATCGTCCAGCGGCTCAGGGCCTGGATCGCCGATCCGGCGATCGACGTCGTCATCTCCACCGGCGGCACCGGCCTGACCGGTCGCGACGTGACGCCGGAGGCCTTCCGCCAGGTCTATGAAAAGGAAATCGAAGGATTCGGCGAGCTGTTCCGACAGATCAGCTACACGAAGGTGAAGACCTCGACGATCCAGAGCCGCGCCACCGGCGGCGTCGCCAAGGGGACCTATCTTTTCGCCCTGCCCGGCTCGCCCGGGGCCTGTCGCGACGGCTGGGAGGAGATCCTGCGCTGGCAGCTCGACAGCCGGCACCGGCCCTGCAACCTTGTCGAGCTGATGCCGCGGCTCCAGGAGCATCTGAAGCCGGTGGCCTGAGCCAAGCCAGGCGCATCGTGGCCTATCGATGCCGCAAGGCTTCAAGACGATGACACGGACGACCACGGACGACACGGATGAGGTTAGGCTTCAAGAGCAACCCTCATCCGTGTTCATCCTCTTCCCTCCGTGTTCATCCGTGTTCCCATGAGCGATGTTCGCCTGGACGTGCTTGCGGCGGCCCTGATCGAAACCGGCCGGTGGCACTCGGTCGAGCTGGAGCCGCTGCGCGTCAAGGGCATCGCCCACGACCATTTGCGCCTCGCCGGGACCGGACTCCTGGTCCGCGTGCCGCGGCAGAGCCAATTTGCGCTACCGCCGGAGGACAATCTGCGCTACCAGGCGGCCTGCTTCGAGCGCGCTTTCCCCTCCGGGCACACGCCGCGCCTCGACGCGATCGTCCCGCCCCGCCCGGAATTGCCGATGGGCGCGCTGGTGGTGGAGGAGATTCGGGGA
>DATIDB010000004.1:0-2742 GCA_035456545.1 Alphaproteobacteria bacterium
CTGCCGCTCGCCCATGGCTGGCTGCTGCTCTTCTCGACCGCCGAACCGGGGTCGCTACGGAGCCTCATCGAAGGATCGGTCGCGAGCGTGGCGTTCGCCTGGATATCGGCGCTGCTGTTCGGTCTGGCCTACAACAGGCTGAGCCGGCGATAGGCGGGCGCGTCATTGACGGGCTGTCACATCGCGCTAAAGTTCGGCGCATCGTGGCAACTCGGGATTGACCTGATGCTCGACCATCTTTCGCTCGGCGTGACGGATCTCGGCCGCGCGATGCGCTTCTACGACGCCGCCTTCGCGCCGCTGGGATACGCCCGCCGGCTCTCCAACGCGCGCGAGGCGGCTTACGGGCCGGAGGGCGCGCCGACCGTCTGGCTCTATCCGGTGGAGCCCGGCGAAAGCGTTGTCGGCGCGGGCACGCACATCGCCATCGCCGCTCCGGACCGGATATCGGTCGAGGCGGCGCATGCTGCGGCGATCGCGGCAGGCGGCATCTCTGTCCGAAGTCCGGCGAAACGGCCAGAGATCAGCGAGAATTACTTCGGCGCCGTGATCCTCGACCCCGACGGGCACAAGCTGGAGTTCGTGGCGGCGAACTGAGCCGCCTCACATCTCCAGGAGCAGCCGCTCGGGGTCCTCCACCGCCTCCTTGAGGCGCACCAGGAACGTCACCGCCTCGCGCCCGTCGACCAGCCGGTGGTCGTAGGAAAGGGCGAGATACATCATCGGCCGGATTTCGAGCTTGCCGGATATCGCGACCGGGCGGTCCTGGATCTTGTGCATGCCGAGGATGCCCGACTGCGGCGGGTTGAGGATCGGGGTCGACATCAGCGAGCCGTAGACCCCGCCATTCGAAATCGTGAAGGTGCCGCCCGTCAGCTCGTCGAGAGTCAGCTTGCCGTCGCGCGCGCGCCGGCCGAAATCGGCGATCTGCGCCTCGATCTCGGCGAAGGAGAGGCGGTCCGCCTCGCGCAGCACGGGCACCACGAGGCCCTGCTCGGTGCCGACCGCGACGCCGATGTTGTAGTAGTTCTTGTAGACGACCTCATCGCCGTCGATCTCGGCGTTGACCGCCGGGATCTCCTTCAGGGCCAGCACCGCCGCCTTCACGAAGAAGGACATGAAGCCGAGCTTGACGCCGTGCTTCTTCTCGAAGCTGTCCTTGAAGCGCGCGCGCGCGGCCATGACCTGGCTCATATCCACCTCGTTGAAGGTGGTGAGCATGGCGGCGGTGTTCTGCGCCTCCTTCAGCCGCTCGGCGATGCGCTTCCTCAGCCGCGACATGCGCACGCGCTCCTCGCGCCCGGCGGGAGCGACCGGGCGCGGAGCGGGCCGCGCGGCGGGCGCGGGCTTCGGGGCGGGAGCCGGACGCGCCTCCCCCTGGGGCGGCGCGCCGCGCGTCTCCAGGAAGCGCAGCACGTCCTCCTTCGTCAGGCGTGCGTTCTTGCCCGAGGCCGGGATGCGGTTCGGATCGAGCCGGTTCTCCGCGATCAGCTTGCGCACGGCCGGGGAGAGGGGAGTATCGGCGTCGGCGAGGTCAATCTCCTCCTCCTGCGGGGCGGGTGTGGGCGCGGCAGCGGGAGCGGGAGCGGCGGCCCTGGCCGGCGCCGGCGCGGGCTTCGCCGGCGCGGGAGCCGCGGCGGGTTGCGGCTTGGCCTTGGGCGCGGGTCTGGCGGATGCCGCCGCGCCGTCGCCGATCACGCCCAGCACCGCGCCGACTTCGACCGTCGCGCCTTCCGCGACGCGAATTTCCGAAAGGGTCCCGGCGGCGGTCGCATTCACTTCCAGAGAGACCTTGTCGGTCTCCAGCTCGACCAGCGGCTCGTCGACCGCAACCGGCTCGCCCGGCTGCTTCAGCCATTTCGCCACGGTCGCCTCGGTCACCGATTCTCCGAGCGCCGGAACCACGATCTCGGTCATTCCCCGTCCTCTTTCGTTCTTCAGTCGAGGCTGAGCGCCTCGTCGACCAGCTTCGCCTGCTCCTCGTTGTGCCGGCGCAACAGGCCCGTCGCGGGCGAGGCCGCCTCCGGCCGTCCAACATACCGCGGCCGGCGATATTTTGCCCCGATGCCGTGCAGCACCGCCTCCAGCCGCGGCTCCATGAAGGTCCAGGCGCCCATGTTCTGCGGCTCCTCCTGGCACCAGATGACCTCCGCGTCGCGGTGGCGACCGAGAGCCTCGCTCAAGGCCTTGGCCGGGAAGGGATAGAGCTGCTCCACCCGGATGAGCTCGACCTCATCGGACTTGCGCTCGCTCTTGGCCTCGAGAAGGTCGTAATAGACCTTGCCGGAGCACAGCACCATGCGGCGGACCTTCCCGTTCTTCGCGAGAGAGTCCATATCCCAGAGCGCCCGGTGGAAGCTCGTACCCGGCCCCATCTCGGCGAGCCCCGAAACGGCCAGCTTGTGACGCAGCAGCGATTTCGGCGTCATCACGATCAGGGGCTTCCTGAACTTGCGGTGTATCTGCCGGCGCAGCGCGTGGAAGTAGTTCGCAGGCGTGGTGCAGTTCACCACCTGCATGTTGTCCGCGGCGCAAAGCTGCAGCCAGCGCTCGAGGCGCGCCGAGGAATGCTCCGGCCCCTGGCCCTCATAGCCATGCGGCAGCAGGAGGGTGAGGCCCGACATGCGCAGCCACTTGCTCTCGCCCGAGCTGATGAACTGGTCGATGATGACCTGGGCGCCGTTGGCGAAATCGCCGAACTGGGCCTCCCAGATCACGAGCGAACGCGGGTCGGCCAGACTG
>DATIDB010000005.1:0-9463 GCA_035456545.1 Alphaproteobacteria bacterium
ACGCCGTCGATCGCATAGGCGGAGTGCGGCAGCCTCAGCCGGTCGAGAAGCGCCGCGGGAAACTGCCCCTGGAAGGCGATGTTGTGGATGGTGAGCACCGTCGCCGGTCGCGGGCGCCCCGACAGGCTGAGATAGGCGGGCGCGAGCCCCGCCTGCCAGTCATGGACATGCACGATCTCGGGCCTCCAATCCGGGAGGAGCCCGAGCCCGATCTCGGCGGCGACCCAACTCAGAGCGGCGAAGCGCACGGCATTGTCGGGCCAATCCGTGCCGTCAGGAGCGAGATAGGGATGCCCCGCGCGCCCGTAGAGATGAGGCGCATCGACGATCAGGAGATCCAGCCCGTCCACCGCCGCGGCGAGCAGCCGCCCATTCCCGCCAAAGAGTCCATCGAGCCGCCGTAGCATATGCGGCCGATCGAGCTTCTCCAGCACCGTGGGGTAGCCGGGAAGGAGGCAGCGAACCTCCAGCCCGAGCTTCGTGAGCGCGCGCGGCAGGGCGGCGGCGACGTCGCCGAGCCCGCCCGTCTTGATCAGAGGAACCAGCTCGGAAGCGACCGACAGGACCTTCAGTCCGGTCATCGCAACCGGTCGAGCATGGGTTGGGTGATGAGGCAGACCCCGCGCTGGCTGCGCCGGAACCGACGCGCGTCTGTCTCGGCGTCCTCGCCCACGACCAATCCGTCGGGAATACGCACGCCTCGGTCGATCACGACGTTCGAGAGTCGCGCGTTCCGGCCGATATCGACATAGGGCAGCACCACCGCGCCCTCGAGCTTGGCATAGGAGTGGACATGCACGCCGGTGAAGAGGAGCGAGCGGCGCAAACTCGCGCCCGAGATGATGCAGCCGCCGGAGACGAGCGAGCTGACCGCGACGCCGCGGCGGCCTTCCTCGTCATGCACGAACTTGGCGGGCGGGGTGACCTCGGCGTAGGTCCAGATCGGCCAGTCGCTGTCGTAGAGGTCGAGATTGGGAAGAACCGTGGTCAGGTCGATATTCGCTTCCCAATAGGCGTCCACGGTGCCGACGTCGCGCCAATAGATCTCCTGCTCCTGGTCGCTGCGCACGCAGCTCGTCGAGAATCGGTGGGCGACGGCCCTGGCGTTCTGCACCAGCCAGGGGATCAGGTCCCGGCCGAAATCGTGGCTGGACTGCAAGTCCGCAGCGTCGCGCCGGAGCTGCTCGTAAAGGGTGTCGGCGCGGAAGGCGTAGATCCCCATGCTGGCGAGGGCGAAATCCGGCCGGTCGGGCATGCCGGGCGGATCGCTCGGCTTCTCGACGAATGAGGTGATGCGGTCCTGGGCGTCCACGGCCATCACGCCGAAGCCGGTCGCCTCCATGCGCGGAACCTCGATGCAGCCGACCGTGACATCGGCGCCCGTTTCCGCATGCTGCGCGAGCATCACTTCGTAATCCATCTTGTAGATGTGGTCGCCGGCAAGGATCACGATGTATTCGGGCCCATAGGATTCGACGATGTCGAGATTCTGGAACACGGCGTCGGCGGTGCCGAGATACCACTGCGTTTCGGAGACGCGCTGCGAGGCGGGAAGCACGTCGAAGCTCTCGTTGCGCTCATGCCGAAAGAAGTTCCAGCCCCGCTGGAGATGGCGGATGAGGCTATGCGCCTTGTATTGCGTTGCGACGCCGATCCGGCGGATGCCGGAATTGAGGGCATTGGAAAGCGCGAAATCGACGATGCGGGACTTGCCTCCGAAATAGACGGCGGGCTTTGCGCGCTTGGCGGTCAGCTCCATCAGACGGCTGCCGCGCCCGCCAGCGAGGACGAATGCCATGGCGTCGCGCGCCAGCGGTCGATGAGCGGCACTGGGGATCATCCAAGAACCCGGCTTTGAGTCGCGGGGACCTGCCGGTCCCGTACCGCCATCCTGGACAGGGGGACGGCCCCGATCAACCTATCTCATCGGCTGAGCCTGTCGCCGCAGCGCATAGAAACCATTAGCTTTGTTGCGCTACGGTGGCTTGTTTCACAATTTCGAATGGCTCAGCCGGGGCGAGCCTGATAGGGTCCATCCTGCGATTGCGACCGGGGGTCATCCATTGCCGCGAGGGGCGTGCCGGCCGGCTTGGGGTCCGAGCCGGACCTGCGTGATAACGAACCTCAACACATGAATTCAACTCTTCCCGCTGACCTCGCTTCAGCCGATCCCGGATCTGTGGCCGCCCCGGCGACGATCGGGCCCTTTCTAGGCCGCACGCGCATCGCCTATTTCTCCATGGAGATCGCGACCCGGCCGGAGATGCACACCTATAGCGGCGGGCTTGGGGTTCTGGCCGGGGACACCGCGCGCTCCTGCGCCGATCTCGGCATACCGGCGGTCTTCGTCACCCTCATCAGCCGCCAGGGCTATCTGCGCCAGGAGATTTCGGCAGCGGGCGAGCAGGTCGAGCACCCCGATCCCTGGTCGCCGGAGCGCTACGCCACCCCGCTCAGAGCGAAGGTCGCGGTCATCCTCGAGGGACGCGAGGTCTGGGTGCGGCCGTGGCTGCACCTGCTCAGCTCGCCCATCGGCCAGACCGTGCCGGTGCTGCTCCTCGATACCGATCTGGACGAGAACTCCGAGCCCGACCGACGCCTTACCGATCACCTCTATGGCCGCGACCAGATGTATCGGCTGAAGCAGGAGGCAATTCTCGGCATCGCCGGCCTGCGCTGCCTGCAAGCCCTCGGCTTCACCATCCGCGCCTATCACCTGAACGAAGGCCATGCGGCCTTTCTCGCCCTCGACCTCCTGCGCCGCTATCCGCGCCCCGAAGACCAGGTCGGCCCGGGCGAGCTGAAATACGAGATCGGCCGCGTGCGCGAGATGTGCATATTCACCACGCATACGCCGGTCGAGGCCGGGCACGACCGCTTTCCCTACGAGCTGGTCGAGACGGTCCTGCGCGGCTATATCGAGACCGATCAGCTTCGCCTCATCGCCGGACGCGAATCCTTGAACATGACGCGGCTGGCGCTGCACCTCAGCGGCTTCGTCAACGGGGTGGCCGACCGGCATGCGAAGACCGCGACGATGATGTTCCCGGGCTACCGGATCCGGGCGATCACCAACGGGGTGCATCTGCCCACCTGGACCCACCCCGCCTTCGCCGAGCTGTTCAACCGGAACTTCCCCGCCTGGGCCTATGAACCGGAGGCGCTGGTGCGCGCCGACCAACTTCCGGACGATGATGTCTGGCAGGCCCATTCCCGGGCCAAGGCGGATCTGATCCACTTCGTCGCGCGGTACGGTATCCGGCTCGATGCCGAGCTGCCGATCATCGGCTTCGCGCGACGCATGACCGCCTATAAACGGCCGGATTTGCTCTTCTCGGATTTGCAACGGCTCAAGGCGATCGCCGGCCGGCATCCCTTCCAGCTCGTCCTTGCGGGCAAATCCCATCCTTCGGACGGCGCGGGCAAGGGACTGATCCGCTTCATCCATCAAAGGATCGCCGAACTCGTGCCCGAGGTCACCGCCGTCTTCCTGCCCAACTACGACATGGCGGTCGCCAGGATCGCGGTCGCGGGCGTCGATGTCTGGCTGAACACGCCCGAGCCGCCGCTGGAGGCGTCGGGGACGAGCGGCATGAAGGCCGCGGTCAACGGCGTCTTGAACCTAAGCGTGCTCGACGGCTGGTGGCTCGAGGCCTGCGTCGAGGGGACCAACGGATGGGCCATCGGCGTCGATGGCGGCGTAGGCGCCGCCCATGCCGGCCCGGCCGATCTCTACGAAAAGCTGGAGCGGCAGGTCCTGCCGCTCTACGCGAACAATCGCGCGCGCTGGATCTTCATGATGAAGCAGAGCATCGGCAAGATCGCCTGCTACTTTAACACGCATCGCATGATGCGTCGCTACGCGGCCGAGGCGTATCTACGCTAGCGGCCTTCGGCGGGTTGAGGCTGCGCCCGCACAATATCCTCCGAGAACGGTAGGCGTATGGTGCAGCCAAAGCCCTCTTCCCGGAAATCGAACGCGGCCTCGCCGCCCAGTTCGTGCGCGATGCTGTCCGAGATAAGGCGAAGGCCGAAACCGCGCCGCTCGGGCTGCTTCACGGCGGGACCGCCCCGTTCGGTCCAGTGAAGGACCAGCCGCTCTCCGTCCTCTCCCCAAGCCGCGCGGACCTGGCCGACAGGGACGCCGAGGGCGCCGTGCTTGACGGCGTTGGTCGCCAGCTCATGGAAGACGACGCTCAGGGTCAGGGTTGCCCGCCCGGAGACGAGAATCGCCGGCCCGACGATCTCGGCCCGTGACAAGTCGGCGCCGGCGAGCGGGCCAAGAGCTTCCCGGATCGTTTCCTCCAAGCCCGCCCCGCCACGCCCGCCGCGGTTCAACATGTCATGGGTGTGGGCCAAGGCCTGCAGCCTCGCTCCGAACGCCTCGTTGAACGCCTCCGGCGATCGCGTGGTGCGCATGGTCTGCCAGGCGAGCGCCTGAACCTTTGCGAGCGTGTTCTTCACCCGGTGATCGAGCTCGGCCATGAGCAGCGCCTGGCGCTCCTCATAGGATTTGCGGTCGGTGATATCCGTGCAGGTGCCGACCCATCGGATCAGCGCGCCGCCGCTGTCGGTCAGCGGCACCGCGCGCGACATGAGCCAGCGATACTCGCCATCGAGCCGCCGGAGCCGATACTCCGACCGATACGGCTCGCCGCGCTCGGCCGCTTCCCAGGACGCGGCAACCGCGGCGCGGTCCTCGGGATGGATCGCCGCGTGCCATTTTTCGCGGGTCGGTTCCGGGCCCAGGAACTCGCTCCAACCGGCGCTCAAATACCGGCAGGCGCCGTCGGCCTCCGAGCTCCAGACCAGATGCGGCATCGCTTGGGTGAGGCTGCGGAAATGACCTTCGCTGATGCGCAGGGCCTCTTCGGCCTCCTTCCGCTCGGTGATGTCGATGACGGAGCCGACATGACCCAGATAGATGCCGTTATCGTCGAAGAGTGGCGTTGCGGTGTCGATCATCCAACGCCAAGCCCCGTCGTGGCGCCGCAGCCGGTACTCGCCGCGCCAAGGCTGCCGCAGCGCCACGGCCACCAGAAACGCGCGCCGGAACGGCACCCGGTCGTCCGGATGCACGCTGTTGCTCCAGCCCTGCCCCAGCCCGTCCGCCTCCGACCGGCCGGTGAATTCGCACCAGGTCTTGTTGAGGAAGATGCATCGGCCCGCGGCGTCGTCCATCCAGATGATGGTCGGAGCGCTTCCCGCGATGGCTCGGTATAGGCGGTCGGTGACCGGCGCGGCTTCCGTCGGGGTCATCTCATGGCTGAAATCGGCACTGGCGTCGCTGTCGGGGCCGCCTGCGCTATTCATCGAGCGAAGCCACTCCGGGCGCGGAAGGTCGCGCGATCATGGGTCCCTCGCTTGGCCGATATTATAGTCCAAGAACCTGCCGGTTCCGGCAAAACGTTTCCGGCCTCGGGGACCGCCTATGAGCGGTCCAGCCAGGCGAGGATGGTTTCGATCTGCTCCGTCGCCATCAGGGCCGGCGCGTGGCCGGCCTCCGCAACGGTCACGACGGTCGCCTTCGGCCCGCGGCGCTGCATTTCCGCCGCCGTCTCAGGCAACAGAAGCGCGCTCTCCGAACCGCGCAGCACCAGGGTCGGGCATTGGATGCGGTCCCAGATTGGCCAGAGGTCGATATCCCCTTCGGTCAGGTCGGCATAGGGGATGCGGATGGCCGGATCGTAATGCAGGCGCCACGCGTCGCCTTCGCGTCTAGAGCCATGCTCGGCCAGATGCCGCCAGTGATCGTTCTCCAGGCGCCCGAAACCGGAATGCACCATGCGCAAATGCTGCTCGACCTCTTCCATGCTGGGGAAGGCGAGGTCCAGCCCCAGATACGTCTGGATTTGAACCAGCGCGTCGCGCGGCACGAACGGTCCGATGTCGTTCAACACCAGCCGGGCGATGGGCGAGCCTTCGCCCGCGGCCAGGCCCATCCCGATGATCCCACCCATGGAGGTGCCGATCCAGTCGACGCGCGCAAGGCCCATCAAGGCCAGGAACCGCGAGAGATGGCCGATATAAGTGGGGACGACATAACCGGCGGGATCGGGGAGCCAGGAGCTGCGGCCCCGGCCGACCACATCGACCGCGAGCACCCGCATCCCCTTGGCGGTAAGCGCCCGGGCGAGGCGGTCGAAGTCCCGCGCATTGCGCGTCAATCCGTGGACGCAGACGACCGTCCGCTCGGCCTCCGCAGGCCCCCAATCGACATAGCCCAGCGCGATCCCTTCGAAGGGGCCGTCCAGGGACATCCGTTCCAGCTTCATTCACTCGGATCCATTCAGCGCAGGGCGTGGAGCCGCATAGGGCGCGAGCGCGGCCGATCCTGTCAACGGCCCGCCGCGCCTGATCATGCGGCATTCATCCTTTCGGTGCGGTTGACGGGCGCGTTTCGGCTCCTCGATCCTGTCGGGGAACCCTCAAACCGGGAGGATTGCGCATGCATCCGCCTGTTCCCCTCCGTTCCTGGACCCTCGCCGCCGCGGCCGTCGCGTTGGTCTCCGCCTCGGCAGCCGCCGCGGAAGCCCCGGAATGCAAACGAATCCTGCTCGCCGACGGCGGCTGGACCGACAACACGGCGCAGAACGCGCTGGCCGCCCACGTCCTCGATGCGCTGGGTTATGACGCGAAGAGCGAGATTCTCGCCGTTCCGGTCATCATGCAGTCGCTCGAGAACAAGGACGTCGACATCTGGCTCGACAACTGGATGCCGAGCCAGACCGCCGAGACGAAGCCGTTCCTCGAGAAAGGCACCGTCGTCGCCCTTGGCGTCAATCTCGAAGGCGCGGGCTACGGCCCAGTGGTGCCGACCTATGTCGCGGAGCAGGGCGTCAAGGACCTCAAGGACCTCGCCGCCCACGCCGACAAATTCGACAGCAAGTTCTACGGCATCGAGGCCGGCAACGACGGCAACCGCATCGTGCAGAGCAAGATGGACGACCCCTCCACCGGCCTCTCCGGTTGGAGCCTGGTCGAATCCAGCGAGCAGGGCATGCTGGTCGAAGCGCAGAAGAAGATAGAGAAGAAGGACTGGGTCGCGTTCCTCGCCTGGACGCCGCATCCGGTGATGGGGCAGATGGACCTGCACTATCTCACGGGCTTCGAGGCCGACGGCTTCGGCCCCGCCACGATCCACACCCTCGCCCGGTCGGATTACCCGAGCCAGTGTCCCAACGCGGCGCAGTTCTTCAAGAACCTGCGCTTCACGCTCGATATGGAAGGCGCGGTGATGGAGCAGATCCTGGCCGGAAAGGACGCCGACGCCGCCGCCAAGGAGTGGCTTGCGGCGAATCCCGACGCGCCCATGCCGTGGCTGGAGGGCGTGACCACCTTCGAGGGCAAGCCGGCGGACGCTGCGGTGAAGGCCGCGCTCGGCTCCTGATTTGAGATGTTCGAAAACCTCCTCTCCTTCGAGGGCCGCCATCATCCTGACCGCTTTCCGCCTCTCCTTCGAGGCCCGCCTACGGCGGGCACCTCAGGATGAAGCGGAAAGCGGTCAAGGGCGGCCGCCTCAGGACGAGGAGGTTTTCCTAGCTGATCCTACCGGGCGGGAGGCGCGCCGCCTCTTGCCCGCGTCCTCATCCTGAGGCGCGAGCAAAGCGAGCCTCGAAGGAGAGGACGCGGGACCAGCGAGGCTGCTCGGCCTACTGATACCAACCGAGCTGCTTGCCGAAGGTGTAGCCGTCGTAATAATCGCCCTGATAGGTGATCTTGCCGTCCTTGATACGCATGAAGGTCACGCCGTCGAAAGTGAACGGCTTGTTCGTGGCGGGCGTATCCGGACCCCAGGCTCCGGTATTCGTGCCACTGAAGGTCCACTGGAATGCGATCCCGTCGTCGGAGACGATCGGATCGCCCTTCATCTCCCATTTCAGGTCGGGCGCGGCGGTCACGAACACCTGGACCACCTCGCGCGCGGCGTCCTTGCCCTTATGCGCCTCGGCCAGGGTCACGTCGAAATATTCGACATCATCGGCGTAGAAGCTCGCCGCCTTGTCGACGTCCTTGGCGTTCCAGGCGGCGAGGTAACCCTTGGCAACTTCCGCCGGCGACATCGCCGCCGCCAGCAGCGCGTCGCTTGCGAAGATGGCGGCAATCAAGAATGCCGCGGCCAACACGGCGCGGCGCGTGAATTTCTGCATGTTCCGAATGCTCCCTGTTCACCGGCTCTCTTGCGGCCGGCCGGAAGCGGATGCTAGGCCCGCCGCCCGCGCTCCACAAGTCGGTTTCCGGCGGGTCTCAGCCCCCGGCCAGGCGGGGCAGGATGAAGACTTCGGCGTCGGGCCGGACCGGCTGCAGGAGGGAGCCCCGGTAAATTTCTCCGTCCACCGCCACCGCCACCCCTTTCTCGAGCAGCGGCCTGAGACGAGGGCAGGCCTCGCCGAGGCCGTCGAGAATCTGCCCTATGTTGCCGGCCTCGATCTCGAAGCTGCTCCGCCCGCCGGAATAGGATTGCAGCGTACCGCCGAGCTGAACCTGGACCATCACTCCGCCGCCTTGGCCATTCTCTGCGCCTCGATCGCGTGCAGCACCTTCGGCGGCGACATCGGCAGTTCGGTAAAGCGAACCCCGATGGCCGCGGAGACCGCGTTCGCCACCGCCGCCAGCGGAGGCACGATCGAGGTCTCGCCCACCCCGCGCACCCCATAGGGATGGCCGGGATTGGGCACCTCGACGATGACGGTATCGATCATCGGCAGGTCCGACGCCACGGGGATCCGATAGTCGAGGAAGCCCGCATTCTGCAGCCGACCGTCCGGGCCATAGATGTATTCCTCGTTCAGCGCCCAGCCGATGCCTTGCGCAGCTCCGCCCTGAAGCTGGCCCTCGACATAGGCGGGATGCACCGCCTTGCCCGCGTCCTGCACAACGAGGTAGCGCAGGACCATGGCGCGGCCGGTCTCGGGATCGACCTCAACATCCACCACGTGGGTCGCGAAGCTTGGGCCGGCATTCTCTGCATTGAATTCGCAGTGGCCCGCGATCGGGCCGCCGGTCTTGGGCGCCTTCGCCGCGATCTCGCGCAAGGTGAGCGGCGGGAAGGCGCCGGCATTCGGCCCGGCCGGGCGGGCCTGTCCCTCCTCCCAGATTACCGCATCCTCTGGGATACCCCAGATCGCCGCGGCGCGGGCGCAGAGCTTCTGCACCGCCTCGCGAGCGGCCTTGATGGTGGCCAGTCCGCTCGCGAAGGTGACGCGGCTGCCGTCGGTCACGTCGTTGAAGCCGAGCGAGCTCGTATCCGCCACGATCGTTCGAACCTGGTCGTAGGGAATGCCCAACTCCTCCGCGGCCATCAGGCACATCGATGCGCGCGATCCGCCGATATCGGGCGTGCCGACCGCCAGCGCCACGGTGCCGTCGATGTTGATGTTGAGCGAGACGCAGGTCTGGCCCCCGAAATTGAACCAGAATCCGCAGGAGACGCCTCGCCCCTGGTTGCGCCCGAGCTTGGCCG
>DATIDB010000006.1:0-5470 GCA_035456545.1 Alphaproteobacteria bacterium
CGCCACGCCGGCCACCCAGCGCCAGCGCGTCATGAACATGGGCGCGTCCAGGAGCGCCTGGATCAACAGAGGCCTGACCGTGGCGGAGTTGAGGTAGCGCGGCACGTCAGCGAGGTCGAAGCTGTGCGCGGTCGTCAGGGACAGCACGATGTTGTCCTCGGTCGCCGCGGCTTGGAGCTCGAAGTTGAACTTTCGGCAGAAGCGCTTGCGCAACGCCAGGCCCCAGGCGCGGTTGATGCGGCTGCCGAAGGGCGAATGCACGACGAGCTGCATGCCGCCGACCGCGTCGAAGAACCGCTCCAGCACGACGGTCTCGCATGTCGGCAGGACTCCGAGCGCCGCCTGGGCGGCGGCAAGGTACTCGACGATCTGCTCGGCCGCGCCTTTGACCATGCGCAGCTCTTCGGCGAGCCAGCGCAGCGCCCCCTCCCCGCTTCCATCCGATGCCAGATGCGCCGACAACTCGGCCCTGAAGCGCGAGACCGCTTGGGACAGCTCGTCGCTTCGGCCCGGCGCTTCGCCGAGCCAGAAGGGGATCGAGGGCGGCGCGCCATGCGCGTCCTCCACCCGCACGGTGCCGCGCTCGACGCGCAAGATGCGATAGGAGGTGTTGCCGAGCTGGAAGACATCGCCGGCGAGGCTTTCCACCGCGAAATCCTCGTTGACGGTGCCGATGAGCTGGCTCTGCGGCTCCAGCACCACCTGGTAGTCGGCGTTGTCGGGGATCGTGCCGGCATTGGTCAGCACCGAAAGCCGCGCGCCCCGCCGCCCGCGCAGCATGCCGTTGACCGCGTCGTGATGGATCAAGGCGCCCCGCCGCCCTCGCCGCGTGCTGAAGCCTTCGCCGAGCATGGAGACGACCGCGTCGAAATCCGCGCGCGGCAAGGCCTGATACGGCCAGGACCTGCGCAGCCGGGCGAAAAGGGCGTCCTCGTTCCATTCCTGGGCGGCGACCTCGGCGACGATCTGCTGCGCCAGCACATCGAGCGGTTGCTCGGGAACGCTCAGCCGGTCCAACTCGCCCCGCCGGACGCTGTCGAGCAGCGCCGCGCATTCGACCAGGTCGTCGCGCGAGAGCGGAAAGAGCCGGCCCTTGGGCGTGCCGCCGACCGCATGGCCCGAGCGCCCGGCGCGCTGCAAGAAGCTCGCGATCGAGCGCGGCGAGCCGATCTGGCAGACCAGGTCCACATCGCCGATGTCGATCCCCAGCTCCAGCGAGGCGGTCGCCACCAGCGCCTTGAGCGCGCCGCTCTTCAGCCGCTGCTCGGCGTCGAGCCGCTGCTCCTTGGCAAGGCTGCCGTGATGGGCCGTGACCTGGTCCTTCGCCAGGCGCTCGGACAGCGCCCTGGTCACCCGCTCGGCCAGGCGCCGCGTATTGACGAAGACGAGGGTGGTGCGATGCGCCTCGATCAGCTCCGCCAGCCGATCGTAGATCTGCTGCCAGACCTCGCCCGACATCACCGCTTCGAGCGGAGCGGGCGGAAGCTCGAGGGCGAGATCGCGGTCGCGACTATGTCCGGTATCGATGATCCGGCACTCGGCGGCCTGTTTCCCATCTGCCCCGGCGCCGACCAGGAACCGCGCGACCTCCTCGATCGGTTTCTGCGTGGCGGAAAGGCCGATGCGCAGCAGCCGGTCTCCGCAAAGCGCGGCGAGCCGCTCCAAGGTCAGGGCGAGATGGACGCCGCGCTTGTTCGGGGCGAGCGCATGGATCTCGTCCACGATCACGGTGCGGGCGGGCGCGAGCATGCGCCGGCCCGATTCCGAGCCGAGCAGGATGTAGAGGGATTCCGGCGTGGTGACGAGAATGTGGGGCGGCCGCCGGCGCATCCGCTCGCGTTCGCCCGAGGGCGTGTCGCCGGTCCGCACCCAGGTGCGGATTTCCACATCGGTGAGCCCCATGCTCCGCGCGACTTCGCGGATGCCGGCGAGCGGCGCCTGCAAATTGCGCTGGATGTCGTTGGACAGCGCCTTGAGCGGCGAGACATAGACGACCTGCGTCTCATCCGCGAGGCCCCCGTCGAGCCCCTGACGCAACAGGCCGTCGATCGCGGCCAGGAACGCCGCCAGCGTCTTGCCGGACCCCGTCGGCGCGGCGATCAGGGCGTGACGGCCGGACTGGATCGAGGGCCAAGCCTCCGCCTGCGCCGGGGTCGGTCCGGAAAACGCCTGTTCGAACCAGCGGGCGACCGCCGGATGGAAGGAGGACAAAGGGCTCACGAGGCTTGTCGACAGTGCGGGCAAGCCGTCAATAAAGGCCTTCCCGGCGTCGAATTCAACCCCGCGCGAACGGCCTGCCCTGGGCGGACAACGCGGGCCTCGGGAATCAGCTTGGGTCCTTCTCGTAGGACCGGATTCCCGGCGGGAGCTGGACCCAGGAGTGCTTGCGGCAGGAATAGACCGAATCCTGCGGCGCGGGAAAGCTCGGGTCGGCGAAGGCGCCGACGGCGACGCTCACGGAGGATCGCTCCTGACCTTCCTCGGTGTGGAACACGGTAGTCCCGCAGATGGGGCAGAACCGGAATTTGAACCGCGCGCCTTGGTCGCCGACGCGGACATGCTCGCTCGCCGCGCCGGTGACCGTATACGGAGCCGCGAAGGCGGCCAGCGCCGCGAAGACGCTTCCCGTTCGGCGCTGGCATGCGAGGCAGTGGCAGACGCCCACGCCGAGCGGCTCGCCCCGGACCTCGATGCGAAGCTGGCCGCAAGAGCAAGTGGCGGTTTGAGATCGCATGGAGCGCCTCGCGGATGTCCCTCAGGGGCGAGCCTCAGCCCTTGCGCGAGACCAGAACCGTGGTGACCCCGACGAGCTGGCGCATGCAGGAGGCCAGGTAGGCCGCCAGCGCCCCATCGATCTGCGCGACCTGGATGTCCATGGACAGCTCCGTCGAGCCCGGCGTCAAGGCGCTGTGCCAGCGCCCGGGTACGAGGTTTCGCTTGGCGAACAGCTCCAGGACCCGCGGCATCAGGCCCGGAGAGGCTTCGGCCTGGACGGCGAAGCACCAGGTTTCCGGGCTGGTCCGTGGGAGAGGATTAGGAAAGCGGCTGGGAAGAGCGGAGGACATGTGGCGACTCCCGATCGAGGGTGAACGACGCGCGGCAGGCCCGGCCCTGAAACAGGACCGGGTCGCTAATTCGCGTCGCCCTCGGAAGTCGCGTGCTCATCCGTCTATCTTTTCCCCTGCGGCCGAGCGTGTCAAATCAGGCTTCCGGAATGAGGCGGCGGCGGGCGATGAGGACCGCGTCCTCGTCCGCATAGACCCAGTCGCCCGAGTGGATCGCCGCGCCGGCGCATTCCAGCGGCGCGCCGACGAGACCGCCTACCGCCGCTTCCGCACGGCGGGCGGTGGTCCCCAGCGCCTTCACGCCCCATGGCAAGGCGGCGATCTCGACGCTGTCGCGGATCGCGCCGAAGACGACCGCCCCGACCCAGCCGTTGCGCCACGCCGTCTCGGCGATGCCGCCGCCCAGTACCCCGATGCGCAGCGCCCCGCCGCCGTGGACCATGAGCACCCGGCCGTTACCCGGCGTCTGCGCCACCGCTCGCACCGGCCGGTGATCCTCGAAGGCGCGGACCGTCTCGCACGGGCCGCAGAAGCGCATGACGGTTCCGAAGCTGCGGAATTGGGCGTCCAGCACGACCACTTCGGTCGGGAAGGCATCGTGGAGGTCGGCGGTCGACATCATGCTCATCTGGCCGGTCTCATCTCACCAGGGCCGCTCCGGCGAGGGCGGCGCGCAGCGGGCGAGCCGCGCCAGCGCCAGCGGCTTTGGATCGAAGGGCGGTTTCCCGCCGGTCAGCAATGCGGCCATGACCGCTCCTGAGATCGGTCCCGCGAGGTTTCCGAACACATGGCCGAGATTGAACGCAAGTCCCGAAACCCCGATCGCCGCGTCGACGACGGGCAGCGAATCCGGCGTCTGCCAAACCGTCCCGGCCCAGCTTCCCTCGATCGGCAGCGCACCCAGCGCCGGCAGGTTCTCGGTCAGCACGGCGTAGGCCATCGCTTGGCCGGCCACGGTCGCGCGCTCGCTCGTCGAACCGAGCGCGAAGGCGCAGCCGAAGCGGATGCGATTATCCGAATACTGCGCGGCCTGCTCGGTGAAGCCGACCTGCGGGGCAAGCGCCTCGGCGGGATGCATGGCCTCGACATAACCCGGCAAGGCGCGCACGAAAGCGAAATGGCGAAACAGCGCCTGGCCCGCAAGGACTGGCCCGAGGCGGAATGGCGCGGGCGCGCTCTCCGCCGCCTCAAGCCGCATCGGCGTCAGCGGCAGCGCCATGCCGAGAGGCTGGACCAGCGCCGCGGCGCCATGCGCCGCCGCCAGCACGGTCCAAGCGGCTCCGATGCGCTCGCCCGCGTCGGATTCGACACCAACGACCCGGTCGCGCTCGACGATCAAGGATCTGACGCGGCAGTTTGTCCGGATCACGGCGCCGCGGCGCGCCGCATCGGCGAGAAGGGCGTGGATGAGACGGGTCGTATCCTGATGCGCGTCGGACGGATTCCACACGGCCGCGATGACGCGCTCGCCGAGCTGGGGGACGAGCTCCTTCAGCTCGGCGCGGCGCAGGAGCCGCGTCTCGCTCAATCCTCCCCGGATACGGTCGGCGACGAAGCTTTGCGCAACGGGCAGCAGCGATTCATCCCGGATCAGGATCAATCCGCCGCAGGAGCGGAAGCCGAAATCCTCCAGCTCCTCACGGAGTCGGTCCGCAAACGCGCGGCCCGCAAGCGCCAGCGCCATCTGCTCGCCATGGCTTTTGGTCTGCAGCCAAAGGAAGCCGGGGTTGCGCCCCGACGCGCCCGATGCAGGGCTTGCCGCCTCGACAAGGCAAACGCGCCATCCCGCACTCGCCAGGAACCGCGCCGTCGCCGCCCCGGCGATGCCGCCGCCGACCACGATGACATCGGGGTTCGCGCCCAAGCTCAAGCCACTCCTTCTTGTCACCCGATGCCGAGGCCGCCCGATTCGAGGCGATCGAGCAGCCGGCGCAGCATGCGTTCGCAGGCTTCGAGCTGCGCCAGCTCGACGAACTCGTCGGGCTGATGGGCTTGGGAGATCGATCCCGGTCCGCAGACGATGGCGGGAATGCCCGCGCGTCCCTTGAAGAGACCCGCCTCGGTGCCGAAGGCGACCTTGGCGTGGTCGTTGCGCTCCACGAGCTGCTTGACCAGCGTCACCGCCGGATGCTCCGGCTCCATGTCGAGGCCCGGATACTCGTAGATGGCGGTGAACTCGATCCCCGTTTGCGGATTGACCTGGCGCATGCGCGCCTCCAGCTCGCGCGCGAAGCCCTCGATGCGCCGCACCAGCGCGTCCACGTCAAGCGAGGCGAGGTGGCGGAACTCGAAAACGAACTCGCACGCCCCCGGCACGATGTTGATGGCCGTGCCTCCCTGGATCAGGCCGGTGGACAGCGTCGAGTGCGGAACGTCGAAGATCGCGTCGAACGGCCCCTTATCCC
>DATIDB010000007.1:0-8296 GCA_035456545.1 Alphaproteobacteria bacterium
GGACGAAGGCCCGGCCGCCGCCATGTCGATCGCGCTGGAGAGCGGGTTCGGGACGGTCTCGAGCGCCCTCATCGCCCTGCCCGCACCCGTTTTGCCGCCGAAGAAGCCGGTGTTCCTCTTCGCCGGCGGCCGGCCGGGAGAGGCGCCCTACGAGCAGATCGCGCTTTAACCCGGCAGCGCTTTCTCGACTTCGGCCACCGTCTCCAGCACGACATCCGCATGCGGCTCCAGCGTCGCGCGCGGCGTCACGCCGGAGGTGACGCCGATGACCAGCCCGGCCCCGGCCCTGCGCCCCATCGTCAGGTCGACCACAGAATCGCCCACCATCGCCGTCTCGGCGGGGGCGAAGCCTCCCGCCGCGCAGAAGGCGAGCAGCATGCCCGGCTCGGGCTTCACCCCGTGGCCCGCATCCGCGCCCGCCACGAAATCGACCAGCGCGGCGATGCCGAAGGTCTCCAGATTCGCGCGCGCTGTCGCGGTCGAATCCGTTGTGGCGACGCCGAGGAAGAGGCCGCGCGCCTTGAGGCGCCCGAACAGCGCCTTGAGGTCCGTCACCGGCCGTGCGTTCGCGCTCGCGACCTCGTGGAAGACGGCCTGCACGCGTTCGTAGAGAGCCTCGCTCATGGGCAAGTTCAACCCCCTTGCCCATACCTCCACGATCTGCCGGTTGGTGCCGCAGGCCAAGGGCGAGGCGGGATCCAGTCGGCTCGAGACGGGATCGTAGCCGCCCAGCCGCAACAGCCGGTCCGCCAGCGGACGGTCGCCGGAGGACAGCATGTCCACCGCGGCGCGATAGGCGGGCAGCCACTGGCTGGAGAAGTCGCTGAGCGTGCCGTCCTTATCGAAGAGGACGCCGCGCATGCGGCTCGGCCTGGGTGGGTTCATTGGAGGCTTCCGGAGCGCTGGGCGGCGATTCAGATCACGCCTGCGCCGCCGCGGGCCGCTCCGGCTCGGCGTCGCCCTGGGGCGTCTGCGCCGCCGCCTCGCGCAGCATGCCGCGATAGAGCTCCGCCTCGTCGATGACGCCGACGATGGCCCCTTCGCCTTCGACGACCAGCAGCGGCCGTCCGCTCAGGCCGCGCGCGAGGATGGCGGTTCGCATGCTGGCGTCGGGCGGCACGGCGATCATGGTCGCCGGCGGTAGGCGATCGACGTCGAGCCCGTCCTGGTACTGCAGGATTCGCGCCTCCGCCCCGTCCAGGCGGATCGACAGGAGCCGGCCGCCGCCATCCGTGCGCAGCCGCGCCCGGCCCGCGCGGTCGAGCACGAGCGCGCCGTCGGAAGCATCGCGCTTGAGCTCCGAGACCGGTCGCATCAGGGAATTGGCCTTCAGCACGTTCAAGGGGTTCATCGAGGCGACGAACTGCCGCACATAGTCGGAGGCGGGGCGGGTCACGATCTCCTCCGGCGGGCCGCATTGCACGATCCGCCCCGCCTCCATGATGGCGATGCGGCTGCCGATCTTCAACGCCTCGTCCAGGTCGTGGCTGACGAAGACGATGGTCTTGCGCAAGCTGCGCTGCAATTCGAGCAGCTCGTCCTGCAGGTGCTCGCGGATCAGCGGATCGAGCGCGGAGAAAGGCTCGTCCATGAGGAGGATGTCGGCGTCGGTGGCGAAAGCGCGGGCGAGGCCGACGCGCTGCTGCATGCCGCCCGACAGCTCGTGCGGATGCTTGTCCGCCCATTGCTGAAGGCGCACCAAAGCGAGCTTCTCCTCGATGATGCGCGCGCATTCCTCCTTGGGCGCGCCGCGCACCTCGAGCCCGAAGCCGACATTCTCGCGGATGGTCCGCCAGGGCATCAGCGCGAATTGCTGGAACACCATCGAGATGCGGCGCATGCGCAGGCGCCGCAAGGTCGCCGGGTCGCAACGCGAGATGTCGATCTCGCTCTCCCCGTCAAGGACCATCACATGCCCCCGGCTGGCGCGGTTGAGCCCGTTGACGCAGCGCAGGAGCGAAGACTTGCCCGAGCCGGAGAGGCCCATAAGGACGCAGATCTCGCCGGGCTCGATCGCGAGATCGGCGTCGTGGACCGCGACCAGCGCGCCGGTCTTCTGGAAGATCGCGTCGCGCCCCTCCCCCGCGTCGAGCATGGCGAGGGCGGCCGGCGCGTCGCGCCCGAAGATCACGTCCACATGGTCGAAGCGAATGGCCGATGTCATGGAGCCGCCCGCGCTCACGCTTTCTTGGCCGCGCCGGGACCGCCGCGGCGCTGCTGCCGCAGCATGCGATCGAGAATGATCGCGACCACGACGATGGCAAGGCCGCTCTCGATGCCGAGCGGAACGTTCACCTGGTTCAAGGAGCGCACCACCGGCTTGCCGAGGCCGCTCGCGCCGACGAGGGCGGCGATCACCACCATCGAGAGCGAGAGCATGATGCACTGGTTGACGCCGGCCATGATCGTCGGCAGAGCGGCCGGCAGCTTCACCTTGCGCAGGAGCTGCCAGCGCGTGCAGCCGAATGCCTCGCCGGCCTCGACGAGCGCCTTCGGCACCTCGGAGATCCCGAGATAGGTGAGCCGGATCGGCGCGGGGACCGCGAAGATGATGGTGGCGATCAGCCCCGGCACCAGCCCGAGGCCAAACAGGATCAGGGTCGGCACGAGATAGACGAATGTCGGGATCGTCTGCATCATGTCGAGGACGGGGCTCAGCGCCGGATAGACCCACGGGCGCTGCGTCGCCAGGATGCCGATCGGCACGCCGATGGCGAGCGAGATCGTCGTGGCGAAGACGATCAGCACCACCGTCTCGATCATCGGCTCCCAAAGGCCCTGATTGAGGATGAAGGCGAGCCCGAGCACCGTGAACAGCACCAGGGCCCAGCTCCGCTGGAGGAACCAGGCGAGCGCCGCCGCCAGCAGGATGAAGACGAAGGGCGGCAGGGCCAGCAGGAGGTCGACCGAGCCCTCGATCGGCACGCGCAGGCCCTCGGTGATCCCATCGAAGAACCAGTCGAGATTCGCCGTGATCCAATCGACGGCGGTCTTGCCCCAGCGCCCGATCGGAATCTTGTTGTCGGCGACGATCTGCTCGAACTCGTCCATGCCTCGCCTCCCCGCCTCCTCGCGCTCTTGGCGGCGCTAAGAGGCGAAACGGGCGGCGGGGCGATCCCGCCGCCCGCTCAAGCCGTCAGGCGCCGATGCCGAGGCTTTTCTTCACCGCGGCCGCGCCGTCCTTGCCGTCGACCGTGGTCACGCCGGCCAGCCACTTGTCGATTGCCTCGGGATGGGCCTTCAGCCATTCGCCAGCCGCCGCTTCCGCGTCCTTACCCTGGCTGAGAATGCCATCCATGATCTCGCCCTCGAGAGCGAGATCGAATTTGAGGTTCTGCAGCAGCTTGCCGACATTCGGGCATTCCTGCGCGTAGCCGGCGCGCACATTGGTGAGCACCGTCGCCGCGCCGAAGCCGGAATCGCCCATGCCGCTCAGGTATTGCAGCTCCATCTCGCCCATGACCGGATGCGGCGTCCAGCCGAGGAAGACGATCCAGTCCTTGTTTTTCATCGCGCGCTGGGCCTGCGAGAGCATGCCCTGCTCGCTGGATTCGACCAGTTCCCATCCCTTCAGGCCGGTCTTCGGATCGTCGATGAAGCCCTGGACGATGCGGTTGCCGTCGTTGCCCGGCTCGATCCCGTAGATCTTGCCGTCGAACTTGTCCTTGTGCTTGGAGAGATCGGCGAGGTCCTTGACGCCGGCATCGGCGACGTATTTCGGAACCACCAGGCCGTAGCCGGCACCCTCCAGGTTGGTGGTGAGCTGCTCGACCGACTTGTCCTTCAGATAGGGGTCCACATCGGCCGTCATGCTCGGCATCCAGTTGCCGAGGAAGACGTCGATGTCCTTGTTCTTGAGGCTTGTATAGGTGACCGGCACCGCCAACACCTCGACCTTGGGCTCGTAGCCCAGCGCCCTGAGGATATTGGTCGCGATCCCGGTGGTCGCCTGGATGTCGGTCCAACCGACATCGGAGAAACGCACCGTCTTGCACGATGCGGGATCGGCTGCTTGCGCCTGGCCGGCCATCAGGGCCAGCGCCAGAGCGCCCGCCGCCGCGATTTTCTTGATCAACATGTTTTTCCTCTCGTCCTCCCGAATTCCCCGGCCGGGGACGGCCGGGCGGCCTGACGCGGCTCCGTTTGTGGATGTCTCGCCCCGGCCGGGATATGGGCGGCCGGCGTTGCGGCGGCCGCTCGCCCGCAAGTGTGTCGCACTTTCCGTATCGATGGCAACCACCCCCATCGCGCCCCAAGGGCGCGGACGGGCGCAAATCCGCCGTTTCCCAATTGCCCCGCCTTGCGCGCCCGCCCTACTGTCGGGGCGGAGCGAAACGGCGCCGCCGCCTTTCTCGACCGCCGAAACCCTGGCGACGCGGGGGAAACGGATGCGGTTTCGGCGGTTCCTGCGGCTCCCGAACGCCCGACATACCGAGGATTCCGCGCCGTGCCCAGTCAGGACAGCTTCGATTACGTGATCGTCGGCGCCGGATCGGCCGGCTGCGTGCTCGCCAACCGGCTGAGCGAGGACGCCGACGCCAGGGTGCTGGTCCTGGAGGCGGGACCCAGGGACAACAATCTTTGGATCCATATGCCGGCGGCGCTGACCTACAATCTCTGCCACGACAAATACAATTGGTACTACCACACCGAGCCGCAGGAGCATCTCGACAAGCGCGTGATGTATTGGCCGCGCGGGCGCGTGCTCGGCGGCTCCTCCTCCCTCAACGCCATGGTCTATATCCGCGGCCACGCGCTGGACTACGACCGCTGGGCCGGCAAGGAAGGCGCGATCGGCTGGAGCTATTTCGAGGTCCTGCCCTATTTCAAGCGCGCGGAGACGCGCGTGATCGGCGGGGATGCGTATCGGGGATCGAGCGGCCCTCTCTACGTCTCGACGGCCACGCAGCCGAATCCGCTCTTCCAGGCCTTCATCGAGGCGGGGCAGCAGGCCGGCTATCCCTTCACTCCGGACATGAACGGACGCCAGCAGGAAGGCTTCGGCAAGATGGACATGACCATCTACAAGGGCCGACGCTGGAGCGCCGCCATGGCCTATCTGCGGCCGGCGATGAAGCGCAAAAATCTGACGGTGCTGACGCGGGCGCTCGTGGGCCGCATCCTCTTCGAAGGCGCGCGCGCCGTCGGAATCGAATATGCCCATGACGGCAAGATCAAGCGCGCGCGGGCGGAGCGCGAGGTGATCCTTTCCGGCGGCGCCATCAATTCCCCGCACCTCCTGATGCTCTCGGGCGTCGGCCCCGCGGATCACCTCAAGGAGATCGGCATCCCGGTCCTGCACGATCTGCCCGGCGTGGGGCGGAACCTGCAGGACCATATCGAGATGTACATCCAATACGAATCGACCAAGCCGATCACGCTCTACAGCACCTTCAATCCGGTGAACATGGCGCGGGTCGGGGTCGAGTGGCTCTTGCTCCGGCGCGGGCTCGGCGCCTCGGCGCATCTGGAGGCGGGCGGCTTCATCCGCACCAACGAGGAGGTGGAGCACCCGAACATCCAGTACCATTTCCTGCCCTCCCTGGTGATCGATCACGGGCGCGTGCGCCCCGACCGCCACGCCTTCCAGGCGCATGTCGGACCGATGCGGCCGACCAGCGTGGGCTGGATCAGGCTCAAATCCACCGATCCGCGCGTGCATCCGGTCCTGCAGCCGAACTACCTGTCGACCGAGCTCGACCGCCGCGAGATGCGCGAGGGGGTGAGGCTCACGCGCGAGATCTTCGCGCAGGCCGCGTTCGACCCCTATCGGGGCGCGGAGCTCAACCCCGGCCCGGAGGTGCGCAGCGACGCCGAGATCGACGCCTGGGTGCGGCGGAAGGCCGACAGCGCCTATCACCCCTCCTGCACCTGCAAGATGGGCGTGGACGCCGATGCGGTGGTCGATCCCGAATGCCGGGTGCGGGGCCTCGAAGGGCTTCGCGTGGTCGACGCCTCGGTCATGCCCTCGGTCGTGAGCGGCAATCTCAACGCGCCGACCATCATGATCGCCGAGAAGGCCTCGGACATGATCCGCGGCCGTGCGCAATTGCCGGCCGAGGTCGTGCCGGTGACGGCGTTCAAGGGGCCGATCAAGCAGAATCCCGCGCAGCGGCCGCTGGCCGAGGCGGAGACCGTCGCGGCGTGAGAGCCGTGACTTAGGCGGCTTCCGGCTTGGCCCCCGGCTCGCCGGAGGCCGCGCGCGGATCGAGCTCGGCGACGACGGGGGTCGTCGTCGGCAAGGGCACGAAGGTCGCCTGCTCCGCCGAAGGCAGCGCGGCGCGGCGGCGCTGGCGGTAGAGCACGAACATGCCGAACCCCGCGGTGATCAGGCCGATGAAGGCGAAGAGCGCGCTGGGTCGGAGGGCCTGCATCAGCGCCGAGGCGACCAGCGGGCCCGCTGTGGCCCCGATCGCATAGCTCAGGAGCAGGCCGCTCGAGGCTGAGACGAGCCGGTCGCGCTCCACATAATCGTAGGCGTGGCTGACGCTGATCGGATAAACCGCCGTCGCCGCGCCGCCATAGAGCCCGGTCAAGAGGAGCAGCGGGTAGAGATCGCCGCTCCCGAAGCGGCTCAATGCGATCTCCGCCGCGGCGATCAGGCTGGCGGCGATGAGGACCCAGAACAGCACGGTTCGGCGATCGAAGCGGTCTGAGAGCCGTCCCACCGGCCATTGCAGCAAAAGGCCGCCGAAGACGGCGCTACCGACGAAGATCGACACCTCGAAGATGCTCATGCCGATCGCGCGCCCGAACACGGCGGCCATGCCGTAGAACGCGCCCTGGATCAGCCCCGAGGAGAAGGCGCCGAGCACGCCGACCGGCGAGATCCGGTAGAGCGCGGCGAAGCTGAGCGGCTTGGCGGTGGCGATCTCCGGCCCGGCGACGCGGGTCAGGGTCACGGGGACCAGCGACAGGGCGATCAGCATGGCGATGAGGGCGAAGGGCTCGAATCCCTCGACGTCCCAGAGATTGACCAGGAGCTGCCCGGACCCCATCGCCAGATAGCTGGTGATCATGTAGAGCGAGAGCACCTGGCCGCGGCTTTCGTTGGCGCTCTTCTCGTTGAGCCAGCTCTCGATGGCGGCGAAGAGCGCGGCCATGCAGAAGCCGATGAGGATGCGCAAGCCCATCCAAACCCAGGGATCGAACCACAAGGCATGCGCGAGCGAGCCCGAGGAGACGATCGCCGCGAAGGCGGCGAAGGCGCGGATATGGCCCACACGCGCGATGAAGCGCTTGCCGTAGAGCGCGCCCAGCACGAGGCCCGCGTAATAGCCGGACATGACGAGACCGGTGATCGAGGTCGGGACCGCTTCGGAAGAGAGGCGGATGGGCAGCACCAGCCCCAAAAGGCCCGAGCCCAGCATCAGCAAGGCCACGCCGACAAGGAGCGAGGCGACCGCCGGTAAGGCCTGGAGCATGAAGGTTCACCCGGGGAGACGCGCCATGAGAACGCGGGCGGGACTTAACCAGCGCGCCTCAGCGCAAGCAAGCCCGCAGCCGTCACGGCGCGCGGCATTTGCGACACTGCCACCCACCTCTCCCGAACCGGGAGAGGTCGCGAGGACGCGTGAGCGGCCGAGCGGGTGAGGGTCGTCCCGCTTGCAAGACGGGCGATCTGCGGCTTTGATGCGATATGGTCCGTGAACTGACCAAACGCGCTCGCCAGATGCGCCGTGAGCCGACCGAAGCCGAACGCCGGCTTTGGTCCAGGCTACGCAGCTCGGGCCTGGACGTCCGTTTTGTGCGACAGCGTCCGATCGGACCCTTTATCGCCGATTTTGCTTGCCGCGCGGCTCGGCTGATCGTGGAACTCGATGGCGGGCAGCATGGGACCGACTACGACCAGCGCAGAGATGCTTATCTTCGTGGTCAGGGTTGGCGCGTTCTGCGGTTTTGGAACCCCGACGTGCTGTCGAACATGGATGGCGTATTGGAAACCATTCGACTGGCCCTTATCGAGCAGCAGGTGATTGCGCCACATCCCTCACCCTCCCGGCGCTGACGCGCCGGGCCCCTCCCTCTCCCTGCTTCGCGGGAGAGGGGCTTAGTGCCGATCTCGACGCGCTGATCCTGCGCCCCGGCCCCGCCTATCGGGAGCGGCTGGAGGTCTTCCACGCGCGCCAGGCGCGGAAACGGTGGCTCGATCGCTGGCCGATGTTGCGGATGGTGGTGGAGTAGAACGGGGTCACCGCGCCAGACGCTGAATGGTCGACATCGGCAAGAACAGCCTTCGGTCGTCCTCGAAAAATGCGATGAAGCCGAACTTTCGGTAGAACGCCACGGCGCCATG
>DATIDB010000008.1:0-7380 GCA_035456545.1 Alphaproteobacteria bacterium
TGCTCCACCCGGATGAGCTCGACCTCATCGGACTTGCGCTCGCTCTTGGCCTCAAGAAGGTCGTAATAGACCTTGCCGGAGCACAGCACCATGCGGCGGACCTTCCCGTTCTTCGCGAGAGAGTCCATATCCCAGAGCGCCCGGTGGAAGCTCGTACCCGGCCCCATCTCGGCAAGCCCCGAAACGGCCTGCTTGTGACGCAGCAGCGATTTCGGCGTCATCACGATCAGGGGCTTCCTGAACTTGCGGTGTATCTGCCGGCGCAGCGCGTGGAAGTAGTTCGCGGGCGTGGTGCAGTTCACCACCTGCATGTTGTCCGCGGCGCAAAGCTGCAGCCAGCGCTCGAGACGCGCCGAGGAATGCTCCGGCCCCTGGCCCTCATAGCCATGCGGCAGCAGGAGGGTGAGGCCCGACATGCGCAGCCACTTCGCCTCGCCCGAGCTGAGGAACTGGTCGATGATGACTTGCGCGCCGTTGACGAAGTCGCCGAACTGCGCCTCCCAGATCACCAGCGTGCGCGGCTCGGCAAGGCTGTAGCCGTATTCGAAGCCGAGCACCGAGGCCTCGGAAAGCGGGCTGTCGATGATCTCGAAATGAGCCTGGCCCGGCTGGAGATTCTCCAGCGGAACGTATTTTTCCTCGGTTTCCTGATCGACCAGTACGGCATGGCGCTGCGAGAAGGTGCCGCGCGCGCTGTCCTGGCCGGAGACGCGCACCGGCGTGCCCTCGATGAGGAGCGTGCCCCAGGCCAAAGCCTCCGCCGTCGCCCAGTCGATGCCCGCGCCGCTCTCGATCGTCCTCCGCTTGGCGTCGAGCTGGCGCAGGATCTTGCGATTGGCGTTGAAGCCCTCGGGAAGGCGGGTAAGCTTCAGTCCGACCTCGCGCAGCCTGTCGAGCGACACCGACGTCTCGCCGCGGCGGTCCTCGCCCGAGGCCGCCTCCATCCCCGTCCAGGCGCCTTCGAGCCAGTCGGCCTTGTTCGGACGATAGGTGGCGGCGGCTTCGAAATCGCGCTCCAGCCGCCCCTGGAACTCGGCCCGGATCGTCTCGGCCTCGCCGGCGGCGATGACCCCCTCCTCCTCCAGCCGCTTGGCGTAAATCTCGCGCGTGGAGGACTGCTTGGCGATCGCCTTGTACATGATCGGCTGGGTGAAGGCCGGCTCGTCGCCCTCGTTATGGCCGAAGCGCCGGTAGCAGAACATGTCGATGACGATGTCCTTCTTGAATTCCTGGCGGAACTCGGTGGCGATGCGCGCGACATGCACGACCGCCTCGGGATCGTCGCCGTTCACGTGGAAGATCGGCGCCTGGATCATCTTGGCGACGTCCGAGCAATAGGGTCCGGAGCGCGAATTCGCGGGATTGGTCGTGAAGCCGATCTGGTTGTTGACGATGAAATGGATGGTGCCGCCGACCCGGTAGCCCTTCAGCTCGGAGAGATCGAGCGTCTCGGCGACCAGGCCCTGGCCGGCGAAGGCGGCATCGCCGTGCAGGAGGAGCCCCATCACCTCGCGCCGCGTCTCCTCGCGCTTCATGAAGCCGCGCTGCATCTGCTTGGCGCGCACCTTGCCGATCACCACCGGGTTGACCGCCTCCAGATGCGAGGGGTTCGCCGTCAGCGACAGGTGGATGACGTTGCCGTCGAAATCGCGGTCGGCCGAGGTGCCGAGATGATACTTGACGTCGCCCGAGCCCTGCACGTCCTCCGGGCTCGCGGGATTGCCCTGGAACTCGGAGAAGATCGCCGAGAACGGCTTGCCCATGAAGTTGGCGAGCATGTTCAGGCGGCCGCGATGGGCCATGCCGATCACGACCTCCTTCAGGCCGAGCTGCCCGCCGCGCTTGAGGATCTGCTCCAGGGCCGGAATCATCGCCTCGCCGCCGTCGAGCCCGAAGCGCTTCGTGCCGGTGTATTTCCTGTCGAGGAATCGCTCGAAGGTCTCGGCATGCGTCAGCCGCTCCAGGATGGCTCGCTTGCCGCGGTCGGTGAATTGCGTGTGGTTGCGGATTCTCTCCACGCGCTCCTGGATCCAGCTTTTTTGAGCGGGATCCTGGATGTGCATGAACTCCACGCCGATCTTGCCGCAATAGGTCTCGCGCAGGATTTGATAGATTTCGCGCAAGGGGGCGTAATCGCGCCCCAGCACCTGGCCGATGAAGATCGGGCGGTCCCAGTCCTCGAGCCCGAAGCCGTAGCTCTTCGGATTCAACTCGGGATGCGGCTCGCGCTTGATGAGGCCGAGCGGATCGAGATCGGCCTCCAGATGGCCGCGCACGCGATAGGCTCGGATCAGCATCAAGGCCCGGATCGAATCCTGCGCGGCGCGCTGGAGCTGCTCCTGACCGACGACGCCGCCATTGGCTTCCGCCGCCGCATGGGCAAGCGCGCCGTTCCCGTTCGCCGTCCGCGCCGGCACCTCCAGGGGCTCGCGCAGGCCCCAGCTCGCCCCGGCGAAGTCCCGATCCAAAGCGCTCGGATCGTCCTGGAGCTCGCCGAAGAACGCCGCCCAGCTCGGATCGACCGAAGCGGGGTTGTCCAGCCAGCGCCGGTAGAGATCGGCCAGAAAGGCGGCGTTGGCGCCCAGAAGGAAGGAGGAATGTTCGAGGTCCATCGCTTTCGCCTTACCTGATCGGGGGAGAAAAGCCGGCGGGAGCCGCCGCATCGGACGGTAACGTCCAAACCCTATATAGGTCGTAATCGCGGGCGCGCACCGGTCGATCCGGCGGGACGGAAAACATGGCCTAGGCCGCTTCGCGGACGGCGGCGACGATCTGCGCCGCCGCCTGGTCCATGCTGTCGGCGCAGAGGATCGGCAGGCCGGACTGGCGAAGCAGCTTGCGCCCCAGCTCCACATTCGTGCCTTCCAGGCGCACGACCAGCGGCACATGCAGCCCCACCTCGCGCGCCGCCGACAGGATGCCCTCCGCGATCAGCTCGCAGCGCACCACGCCGCCGAAGACATTGACCAGCACCCCCTCGACATGCGGGTCGGAGAAAACCAGCCGGAAGGCGGCGGCGACCCGCTCGGGAGTCACCCCGCCGCCGATATCGAGGAAGTTGGCGGGCGCCCCGCCATGGAGGCGCACGCAATCCATGGTCGCCATGGCCAGTCCCGCGCCGTTCGCCAGGCAGCCGATCGATCCCTCCAGCCGCAGATAATTGAGCCCGCTGCGCTCGGCCTCCCGCTCGGCCTCCTCCCGCTCCTCTTCGGCGAGGGACTGCAGCTCGGGCTGCCGGTAGAGCGCGGCCTCGTCGATCTCCATGGCGATGCCGACCGCGATCATGCCGCGCCCCGCATGGGAGAGGAGCGGATCGATGGCGATGCAACGCGCATCGAGGGCGAATACCGCCTCATGGAGCGCGGCAAGGCACGTGCCGAAGGCGGCGGCCTCCGCCCCGGAAAGCCCGAGCCGGCCGGCAAGGCCCCAGGCGTGGCCGGGGCGCACGCCCGTCGTAGGGTCGATCAGGAGACGGTGGAGGTCGGTGCGGTCGGCGGCGGGCCGGTTGGCTCCGTCGCTGGCGCCGGCCGCGACGGCGATGCGGCCCGCGGCGGGATCGATGCTGAGAACGAGGGCCATGGCCGCGGCCTCGGGGAGGGCTTCCTCGATCAGGACGCGATTGGCCGAGGCGCGCGCTCCGCCGGTGGGCGCGCCCAGGATCCGCTCGGCTGCGGACCCGGCCGCCTCGGGCGTGCCCGCATAGACCGCGGGCGCCTCCGCGCCCAGACGCTGGGGCCTGACATACCAGCCGGCGCCGCCGATGGCGCGCGCGGCCGCCGCGGCCTCCGCCGCCGTATAGGCGATTCGCCCCTCGGGAACGGAAACGCCGAAGCGCGCGAGCAGCCGCTTGGCCTGGTATTCGAGGATGTTCATCGACCCGTCCCGGTTTCGAGGAACATGGGCGCGCGCTGGCCCGGAAAGGCTTCCGAATCGGCCGTTGTCGGCGAAATTCCGGAAGCCGCGGCGGACTTATATCAGGTTGCTTGGCAAGCGCAACGCCACCCTAGCGGCGCTTGCCGTGAGTGGGCGCGGCCTCTTTCAGCATCTTGGCGGCGATCTCGACGAGGCCGCGGACGGCCCCGACCGATTTGTCGAAGGCGGCGCGCTCGGCCTTGTTCAGCTCGATCTCGACGATGCGCTCGGCGCCGCCCGCGCCGATCACCACCGGCACGCCGACATAGAGGCCGTCGACCCCGTACTGGCCGGTCAGATAGGCCGCGCAGGGCAGAACGCGCTTCTTGTCCTTCAGATAGGCCTCGGCCATCTGGATCGCCGCCGCGGCGGGCGCATAGAAGGCCGAGCCGGTCTTCAAGAGGCCGACGATCTCGGCCCCGCCGTCGCGGGTGCGTTGAACGATCGCGTCGAGGCGCTCCTGGCTGGTCCATCCCATCTTCACCAGGTCGGGCAGGGGAATGCCGGCGACGGCGGAATAGCGGGTCAGCGGCACCATGGTGTCGCCATGGCCGCCGAGCACGAAGGCGGTCACGTCCTCTACCGAGACCTTCAGCTCCTCGGCCAGGAAATGGCGGAAGCGGGCGGTATCGAGCACCCCGGCCATGCCGACGACGCGGGCATGCGGCAGGCCGGAGGCCTCGCGCAGGACCCAGACCATGGCGTCGAGCGGATTGGTGATGCAGATGACGAAGGCTTTGGGGGCATGCGCGGCGATGGCGCGGCCGGTCTCGACCATGACCTTGGTATTGATGCCGATGAGGTCGTCGCGGCTCATGCCGGGCTTGCGCGGCACGCCGGCGGTGACGATGACGACATCGGCCCCCTTGATCGCCTTCATGTCGTTGGAGCCTGAGACCGCCGCGTCCCAGCCCTCGATCGCGGAGGACTGGGCGATGTCCAGGCCCTTGCCCTGGGGCACGCCCTCGACGATGTCGACGAGGGTGACGTCGCCCAGCTCCTTGAGGCCGGAGAGCAGGGCAAGCGTGCCGCCGATCTGGCCGGCGCCGATCAGCGCGATCTTGGTTCGTGCCATTGGATGAGACCCTTCGTTGAGCGCGGGGAATATGCGAGCGCCGCGATGTATCGCGAAAGTTAGCCTTCGGCAAGGGCGCGCCGGCGGGCCTCGTTCAGGGCTCGGGCGAGGAGGTAGGGATTCCAGTGAAAATCGCCGGGGATCGCCTGGACCAGGCCGCGCGCGGCGCGCGCATGGTAGCGAAACGGGCCGTTCGGGGGGTCGCTGCCGTCCGTGCTCCAGGCGATCACCGTGTCGAACCAGAGCCGAACGGCCCGGAATCGGCTCGGCACCTCCCGCCAAAGCACGCGGCGCTCGGCGCCGCCCTTGACCAGCGTGAACCCCTCCGGGTCCAGTCGGAGCGCGTCCGTGGAATATCGCCAGGTCCACCACGCGCTCCCCGCGCACCACGAGGCACCGAGGAGCGCAAATCCCAGCACCGCGGCCGCTCCGGCGGGGCCCTCGCGCAGCAGCGCCGATCCCGCGATCGCCGCCAGGGTCAGGCAGGCGGCGGCGAGCACAAGCCGGCGCACCGGCGAGCGGCGATAGACGCGCAAGGGCGGGCTGGGCGGAGCGGATTGACCGGCGCTCATCCGCGCTCGCGATGCGGCGTCTCGAGATAGGCCGCCGACTGCATCTCATGCAGGCGCGAGGCGGCGCGCCGGAACTCCGGTATCTTTGGATCGACGCAAAGCCCATCCGGCTCCGTCGCGGCCGAGGCGACGAGCTTCGCCTTCATCTCGTAAAGGGAATCGATGAGCGCCACGAACCGGCGCGCCGGATCGCGCCGCTCGGGGCCCATGACCGGAACGCCTTCCAGGATCACGGTCGGGAATCGCCGGGCGAGAGCGAGATAGTCCTCGGCGCCGAGCGGCTGCTCGCACCACTCCGAAAAGCCCACCCAGGCGACGCCGTTGGTCGAGCGCGGCACCGTGAGGATGCGGCCCTTGACGGTGAGCGTTCGCGCCATTCCCTCGGCCGAATCGGTCAGGCGGTCCCAGGCGTCGGCGAGCGAGGCATGCGCCCGCTCCCCGAGCGGCGAAAACCAGAGCGGCATTCCGACGAGCCGGCGGCGGCGGTAATCGACGGGGCCTTCGAGCGCCAAGAGGTCGAGCTTCTCCTTGATCAGGTCGATGAACGGCAGGAAGCGCTCGCGCTGCAGCCCGCCCTCGTAGAGCCCGTCCGGAGGCGTGTTGGAGGTCGCGACCACCACGATGCCGCGCTCGAACAGAAGCTCGAAGAGGCGGCCGAGGATCATCGCATCGGCGATATTGGTGACCTGGAACTCATCGAAGCACAGCAGCCACGCCTCCTCGAAGACGCGGCGGGCGAGCCATTCGATGGGATCGCCCTCGCGGCCCTTCGTCCTGCGGCGGTGCAGGCGGTCGTGCGTCTCGGCCATGAAGGCGTGGAAATGCACGCGCCGTTTCTTCTCGATCGGCACGGACCGGAAGAAGAGGTCCATCAGCATGGACTTGCCGCGCCCGACCGGCCCGTAGAGATAGAGGCCCTGCGGGGCGGGCTCCTCGCGGCGGCGGGCGAGGCCGAGCCGCTCGCGCCAGCGTCCGCCGTCGCCGCCGTTCGGGCGGTAGTTCCGCAGCGCGTTGGCGAGGCCCTGCAGCTTCTCCACGCCCAGCGCCTGCGCCGGATCGGCGTCGATCGCCCCCTCGCGCGCCAGGGCGCGATAGGCGGCGAGCGGACCTTGGGCGGCGGCGGGAATCGGCGCGTCGGCGGGCATGCGGGGCGGCATTCTATGGAGCAAGCGGGGCCGGCTGGCAACAGCGGCGCGGGGCCGGTTAAGATCGGATGAACGGGGCCGCCCGGGTTCCGGAGGAGGAGGCGATGAACGAAGACGTCTTCAATATGGAGGTCCGCAAGTTCCTGAAGAAGGTCGGCGTCACCTCCCAGCGCGAGATCGAGCAGGCGGTGCGGTCCGCGATCGATTCAGGAAAGCTCGGCAAGGGGCCGCTCAAGGCCAAGGTGCTGCTGACCGTCGAGCCGCTCGGGCTCCGCCACGAGATCGACGGCAAGATCGCGCTGGAGTAGCCGTTCTACCCATCCGCAAGAGCGGGACCGCCACGCCGCCCGGCCGCTTCACAACGGCCTCGATCGGGTCGTATCCGCAAGCGCGGTAGGCTCGCCGACCATCCTCGCCATCAGCTCGGCGTGGCGGAACCCTTCGGCCCGCGCCGCCTCAAAGCGGGCTCCGTCATGCCGACGAGTCTTGACCGCAGGCCCCCCGCGGGGACCCTCCACTCTTTGGGCTAGCGCCCGCCGGCGACGCGCAGCACCGCGCCGGTTGATGTAGGAGGCGGCGGGCGAGCGCAGGAAAAGGATCGGCTCGGCGACCTCCTCCGGCGCACCGGGGCGGCCCATCGGGACCGTCGGCGCGATGCGCTCGGCCCGGCCGGGCT
>DATIDB010000009.1:0-12036 GCA_035456545.1 Alphaproteobacteria bacterium
AGCCGGCCGCACCCGCTCGCCGGCCAGCGCACGCAACAGCGGCTTTGCGAAGGTCTGGGTCAAGGGGGAGAGCGCTTTCGCTGATTTGGCCGCTTTGTCGGAGCGGATGGGACTTCCTTCTACAAATCCTTATTCTAAAAAGAAAGGATGGTAGTAGCTGGTAGGAGGGCAAAGTCCGGGGATTGATTTCGGCCCACAGCTTACCCTCAACCGGTCGAGCAGGGTTGAGCCGCCGGGCGGAGCTGTGCGAATCCGCGAGCCGAAGCAAGGTCCCTCGTCGCTCCAGCTTCGGTTTTGCATCCGGGAGAATCGGGGATAAGACAAGGGGCTCAGGCTAGCGCCGGGATTTCTACCCGATTGGGGAAAGGCGTATCCCCGGCGTATAGTTTGCCGGCGGGCGACGGCCTTTTCGGGGAGCTTCGAGGGCCGAATGCGCCTGCCGGGAGTTTGTCCACAGGATCGGGCGTCATTTCTCGTGAGCCGTCGCGTGCACCTCCATCTGGTTTCCGATTCCACGGGCGAGACCATCAATGCCGTCGCGCGCGCCTGCATGGTGCAGTTCGAAGGGATCGAGGTGGTCGAGCATGCCTGGACCCTTGTGCGCACCCTTGGGCAGGTCGAGAAGGTGCTGGCGGCCGTCGCCGCCCATCCCGGGATCGTGCTGTTCACCATGGTGAACGATTCGCTGCGGGCCGCGCTTCAGGACGGCTGCAGGCCGCTGCAGGTGCCCTGCATTCCCGTTCTCGACCCGGTCATCGCCGCGCTCACCAGCTTCCTCGGACTTAAGTCGCGCGGTCAGCCGGGTCGCCAGCACGCCCTGGACGCCGAGTACTTTCAGCGGATCGACGCGATGAGCTTCGCCCTTGCGCATGACGACGGCCAGTCGGCGGGCGATCTCGATTCGGCCGATGTGGTGCTGGTCGGCGTGTCGCGGACCTCCAAGACCCCGACCTGCATCTACCTCGCCAACCGCGGCATCAAGGCCGCCAATGTGCCGACCGTGCCCGGCTGCCCCTTGCCGCCGGAGCTTCTTGAGACACGCTGGCCTTTGGTCGTGGGCTTGACCAAGGATCCCGCCCAGCTCGTTCAGGTCCGCCGCAACCGACTGCGCGTCTTGGCCCAGGACGAGGAGACCGACTATGTCGATCTCGATTCCGTCCGCCGCGAAGTGGCCGAGGCGCGACGCCTCTGCACGGCTCATGGCTGGCCGATGATCGATGTCAGCCGCCGCTCGATCGAAGAGACCGCCGCCGCGATCATCCAGCTCCTCTCCCGCCACCGTGGCGGCGAGGCCTCGCTGGTGGACGCGGCCGTTCCGTGACCGAGGACGCGGCCCCCATCGCGGGGACTCGCCCGGATGTGTTGGTGCTGGCCTCCGCCAGCGCGGCGCGGGCGCGCCTGCTGCGCCAGGCGGGCGTGCCGTTCCTTCAGGATCCCGCCGAGATCGACGAGAGCGAGGTGAAAGCCGCCTTGCGGCGCGAAGGCGCCGACGCGTGCGAAGCGGCGCTTGACCTCGCTCGCCGGAAGGCCGCCGCGGTCTGCCTGCGCCATCCGGGCCGGCTGGTTCTGGGCGCCGATCAGCTCCTGGACTGCGCGGGAGAGTGGCTGGACAAACCGGGCGCGCCGGCGCAGGCGCGCGCGCAGCTCCTCCATCTCTCGGGACGGAAGCATCGCCTGGCCACCGCCGTGGTGCTATTGCGGGACGGCAAGGTGGCCTGGTCGCATGTCGAGACGCCGGCCGTGACGGTGCGGACGCTGTCGCCAGGGCTCGTGGACGCGTATCTTTCGGCTGCGGGAGAGGAGGTCCTGGCAAGCGTGGGGGCCTATCAGATCGAAGGCTTGGGCGCGCAGCTCATCGAGCGGCTCGAGGGCGATGTCTTCGCCGTGCTCGGGCTGCCGCTGCTGCCGCTACTGTCCGCGCTGCGCCGGGAACGAGTCCTGCCGTGATCCTGACGGGAGCCGCGCGCCTCGCCGGCGTCATGGGGTGGCCGGTGACGCATTCCCTTTCCCCACGCCTCCATGGCTATTGGCTGCGGCATCATGGGATCGACGGCGCCTACCTGCCTCTGGCGGTGAAGCCCGAGCGGCTCGGTCCCGCCTTGCGCGCCCTCGCCGATCTGGGCTTCGCCGGCTGCAACCTGACGGTCCCTCACAAGGAGATGGCCTTGCTGGCCCTCGACGAGGTGGAGCCGGAGGCCCGGCGCATCGGCGCGGTCAACACCGTGCGCGTGCGTCCCGACGGCGCCCTGCATGGCTGGAACACCGATGTCGAAGGCTTCGCCCGGAGCCTGGCTGCAACCCTGCCCGGCTGGACGCCGGCCGGCCGGCCGGCCGCGGTGGTCGGCGCGGGCGGTGCGGCGCGTGCGGTCGTCGCGGCGCTTCTCGGGCTTGGCGTCTCGGAGATCCGCCTCGTCAATCGCGGCGCGGAACGGGCCGAGGCGCTGGCCGGCGCGCTGGGCGGGCCGATTCGGGTCTCCGGCTGGAGCGGCATGGCCACATCGCTGGACGGGGCGGCGCTGCTGGTCAACACCACCTCTCTCGGCATGAGCGGCCAGCCGCCCCTGGCGATCGACCTGGCGCCGCTGCCGGCCGAGGCTGTCGTCGCCGATATCGTCTATGTGCCCTTGGAGACCCCGCTCCTGGCCGCCGCGAGGGCCCGCGGACATCGGGTGGTGGATGGGCTCGGCATGCTGCTGCACCAGGCGGCGCCCGGCTTCGAGGCCTGGTTCGGCGTCCGGCCGGAGGTGACGCCCGCCTTGCGCGACTTCGTTCTGGCCAAGAGATGAAGGTGCTCGGCCTCACCGGCTCGATCGGCATGGGCAAGAGCACCGCGGCCGATCTGCTGCGGCGGCTCGGCGTACCGGTGCACGATGCCGATGCGGCCGTGCATCGCCTCATCGGAAAGGGCGGAGCGGCGGTGCCGGCGATCGAGGCGGCCTTCCCGGGCGTGGTGCGGGAGGGAGCCGTCGACCGCCGCGCGCTGGGCGCGCGCGTCTTCGCCGATGCTCAGGCGATGGCCCGGTTGGAGCGCATCCTCCACCCGCTGGTCCGGCAGGACAGCGCGCGATTTCTGGCGGCCGCGCGCCGGCGAAAGGCGCGCATCGCCGTGCTCGACGTGCCGCTGCTCTTCGAAACCGGCCGAGAGCGCGACTGCGACGCCACGCTGGTCGTAAGCGCGCCTGCGGCCGTGCAGCGCGGCCGCGTCCTTTCGCGTCCCGGAATGACCGCCGAGCGCTTCGCCGAAGTGCTGGCCCGGCAGATGCCGGATCCCGAGAAGCGCCGCCGCGCCGATTTCGTCGTCCCAACCGGGCTGGGGCGGCGCCTGACCTTGCGCCGGCTTTCCGGCGTGCTAAAAAGCATGGCGCGCGGCGCTCCGGGACGTCGTCGCCGCGGCGCCCGGCGCTAGGGGCCGATCAAGGGGGACCATGCGGGAGATCGTGCTCGACACCGAGACGACGGGCCTCGAGCCCGAGCTCGGGCACCGGGTCGTGGAGATCGCCTGCATCGAGCTGAACAACCACCTGCCGACAGGCGTCGCCCGGCGCTGGTATCTCAATCCCGATCGGGACATGCCGACCGAGGCCTATGAGGTCCACGGCATCAGCGCCGAGTTCCTGCGCGCCCAGCCGCGCTTTGCGGAGGTCGCCGACGAGTTTCTGTCCTTCGTCGAAGGCGCTCCCTTGGTCATCCACAATGCCGGCTTCGACATCGCCTTCCTCAATGCCGAGCTTCATCGCGCGGGACGCCCGCCCTTGCCGCCCGGCATCGCGATCGACACGCTGGAGATCGCCCGGCGCAAGTTCCCCGGCGCGCAGGCCAGCCTCGATGCCCTGTGCCGGCGCTTCGCCATCGACAACTCGGCCCGCACCAAGCACGGCGCGCTTCTCGACGCCGAGCTGCTCGCCGAAGTCTATCTGGAGCTGATCGGCGGCAGGCAGCCGGGGCTGGAGCTGATCGCGGGAACGGCCGTCGAAACCCGGCTCGCCATCCGCGTCCGGCGCGAGCCCCGCCCGCCCCGCCCGCATGCGCCGAGCGCGGCGGAGCTCGCCGCGCACGCGGCGATGCTTCAGCGGCTCAGATCACCGATCTGGCTCTCCTAGCCGGCGGGTCAGGCGACTGCGGTCGGGCTCGGGCTCTGGCGCATGCGCTGCGCCCGGAAGAGCTGGACGAAGTCGATCGGGTTGACGAGAAGAGGGGCGTAGCCGCCGTCCTGCGTGGCGGTCGAGACGATCGCCCGGACATAGGGGAAGAGGATGCGCGGGCACTCGATCAGCAGCACCGGCTCCACCGCCTCCGCCGGGACTCCGTTGAGCTGGAAGATGCCCGCGTATTCGACCTCGACCAGAAAGGCCGGCTCGCCGTTCCGGTTCGCTTCGGCGCGCAGGACAAGGCTCACCTCATAGCCGTGCTCGCCCAGCGAGCGCGCCTTCACATCCACGTCGACCCGACCCTGCGGCGCGTCCTGGCCCATCGCGCGCACACCGGGAGCGCCGGGATTTTCGAAGGAAAGATCCTTCAGATACTGCGCCACGACCGTGATCGGCGCCTGGCCGGGCGCGCGCGGTCCCGTTCCGGAGGTCGCCGAGGCTTGTCCCCCGTTCTCCGCGCCTTGTGCTTCGCTCATCCGCCCGATGCTCCCTTCGAGGCAGTCCTCCAGAGCAAGGGTGGCTAGCACGGAACCGTCCGCCGGCTCAATCCCGCAGGGCGTCCAGCAGCGCATGCGGATCGAAACGGACCCACTCCCCATTCCCGATCGAGCGGCCGGTGAGGCTTCGGATCACGCCCCAATGCGTCACCACCAGAACCTCGGGCCAGTCCTCCAGCGCCGCCACGGCCTCCCGGAACCGCCCGCAGCGGAGCGCGAAGGCGTCCTCGCTTTCGGCGGTCAGCCACCACTCCTCCTCGAAGGGATGGAACCGGTGCTGGGGCCAGCGCTGCAGCAGCTCGGCGCGCGGGGTGCCGACATCGCAGGCGAAATGTCCGCGCTCTCCCACGAGCGGCTCGACCGCGACAGGCAGGCTCAGCCGGGCGACCAGGATTTCCGCGCTCTCCAGGGCGCGGGTGTAGGGGCTGGCCACGATCCGCCGGAGCGGCTCGGCCGCCAGGCTTTCGGCCGCCGCCGCGATCTGGCGCCGCCCCTCGGCGGTCAAGGGGGGGTCGACAATGCCCGGATCGATGCGTGTGAGGCCGAAGACCGCGTTGAAAATGGTCTGGCCGTGGCGCAGCAGGATCATCCGCGACCTCCGAAAAAGCGCATCCCCCCGTGCCCGGGCGGCGGGAGGTTCGCTTGCCCTTTGCCGGCGGAGCCCTTATTTACAATCTGACGGCTCGAAATCCACGTCCCTTCCCCGAAAAAGCGCGAGGGCCGGGCGCGACGGACCGGCCTGCGAGCCGTTTGTGCAGGGAACGCCGCCGACGCGCGCCGGGATCGCTGGCGAGGGAAGGCGGCAGAAGTCGGAACGCGGGGCATCATGGAAGGTAGTTTCCCCTTTCTGGAGATCGTCCTCTTCGCGATGGTCGCGGGGTTCCTGATCCTGCGGCTGCGCAGCGTTCTCGGCCGCCGGACGGGCAACGAGCGCCGCCGTCCCGATCCGATCAGCGCGCGCACCGCGGCGGAGGAAAGCCGCGAGCGCGACACCGTCGTTCCCCTGCCGGAACGGCCCCGGCCGACTCCCCAGGGCGAGAGCGCACCTTCCGTCGCGAATGCGGGGGCCCTTTCCGGCGTCGCGCAGATCCGCACCGTGGACCGCAGCTTCGATTCGAGCGGCTTTGTCACCGGCGCCCGCCGCGCCTTCGAGATGATCGTCGAGTCCTTCGCGAGCGGGGATTCGAACGGCCTGCGCCCCCTGCTCTCGGACGAGGTGTTCGCGCAATTCGACGGCGCGATCCGGGCGCGGAGCGAGGCGGGCCACTCGCTGACCACGACGCTCGTCGGAATCCGCGAAGCCGAGATCGTCGATGCGGGCCTCGAGGGCAAGACGGCCCAGGTCACGGTGAAATTCGTCAGCGAACAGATCAATGTCACCCGCGATCGCGAGGGCCGCGTCGTGGACGGCGATCCGTCCGCGGTGGCGACGGTGACCGATATCTGGACCTTCGCGCGCAACACCGCCTCGCGCGATCCCAACTGGGTCCTGGTGGCGACCCGCAGCCCCTCCTGATACAACACCCGCCGGTTTTTCGAACGTCGATCGGCGGGAGTCCATGCGCCTTCCGGGCCTGACCGCTCTGTTTCTGCCGCTTGCCCTGCTCGCGGCCTGTGAGCGCGGCTCGCCGCCGCCGCCCGCCCTTCCTCCTCCCGCCCCGATCTCGACGGCTCTGACGCTTCGCCCGGCTTCCTATGCCGAGCTGCCGGGTTGGGCCGAGGACAGGATCGTCGAGGCGCTTCCGGCGCTCCGCAGCTCCTGCCGGCGCATCCTCAAGCTCGAAGACGCGGCGCCCGTCGGCGCGAACGCGATCGGCGGGACGGCGCTTGCCTGGAAGGGGCCCTGCAACGAGCTGGCCGCGATCCCCGATTGGGATGAGGGCGGGCTGCGCCGTCTGCTCCAGGCCCGGTTCCAGCCGGTTCAGGTTCTGGCCGGAAGCAAGGCCGAGGGTTTGTTCACCGGCTATTACGAGGTCGAGCTGGACGGCGCGCGCGCTCCCTCGCGGCGGTTTCCCGTGCCGCTCTACCGCCGGCCGCCCGACCTTCTGTCGGCCAATCTCGGCAGCTTCGCCGACGATCTCGCGGGAAGGACGGTTTTCGGGCGCATTGCGGGGGATCGCTTCGTTCCCTATTCGAGTCGCGCGGAGATCGAGGCCGGCGCCCTGGCCGGCCGGGGACTGGAGCTGCTCTGGATTGCCGACCCTGTCGAGGCGTTCCTTCTCCATGTACAAGGGTCGGGCCGGGTGCGCCTTGCCGAGGGCGGGACGGTCCGGGTCGGCTTCGCGGCATCGAACGGCCTGCCCTTCTTCGCGGTCGGCCGGGCGCTAATCGATCGGGGCGTCCTGCCGCCCGACAAGGCCTCGATGCCCGAGATCCGCGCCTGGCTCAAGGCGCATCCCGAGGAGGGTCGCCGGATCATGGAGCTGAACCGTCGCTACATCTTCTTCCGGGAAATCGACGGCGAGGGTCCGGTGGGCGCGGAAGGGGTCCCGCTCACCGCCGGGCGCAGCCTGGCGGTCGACACCGCGCTGTTTCCGTTGGGAGCCCCGGTATGGCTCGACACCCATTGGCCGGGCGATCCCGCGCGCCCCTTGCGGCGCTTGATGGTGGCTCAGGACACCGGCTCGGCGATCAAGGGTCCGGTTCGCGGCGATTTCTTCTGGGGCACGGGCGAGGCGGCATTCGCCGAGGCCGGCCGGATGAAGAGCGCCGGCCGGTATTGGCTCCTGCTGCCGAGCGCGGTGGCGCAACGGCTGAAGCCGACGAGCTGAACCTCAAGCATCCGCCGGCTTGCGTCCGGGCGGTCCAGCCCCCATGCTCGCCAGGAATACGGGCGCGGGAGCGGGGCGGGCAGCATGGAGGAGCGGATCACGGTCGGTCTCTTCGTGACCTGCCTCGTCGATCTGTTCCGGCCGTCCGTGGGCTTCGCCGCCGTGAAGCTGCTGGAGGCGGCGGGCTGCGCGGTCGAGGTCCCGGCCGCCCAGACCTGCTGCGGGCAGCCCGCCTACAATTCCGGGGACCGCGCGGATGCGCGCGCGCTGGCGCGGCAGACGATCGATGCGCTCGAACCCTACGCGCATGTCGTCGCCCCCTCAGGGTCCTGCGCGGGAATGATCGCGAAGCACTACCCGGCTCTGCTCAAGGACGAGCCGGTCTATGGTCCCAAGGCTGAGGCGCTGGCGGCGCGAACCCATGAGCTCGTCGCGTTCCTGACCCGGGTCCTCAAGCTCGATCGCGTTCCGGCCGCCGCGAGATACGACGGCCGCGTGACCTACCACGATTCCTGCTCGGCCTTGCGCGAGCTGGGGCTCTCAGCCGAGCCGCGGCGGCTTCTTGCCACGGTTCAGGGCGTGAAGCCGGTCGATCTTCCCGATCGCGAGGCGTGCTGCGGCTTCGGCGGCACCTTCTGCGTCAAATATCCGGAGATCTCCACCCGCATGGTCGAGGCGAAATGCGCCGCCATCGTCGCGAGCGGCGCGGACACGGTCGCCTCCGGCGATCTCGGCTGCCTGATGAACATCGCCGGACGGCTCAGGCGCGAGGGCAGGCCCGTTCAGGCGCGGCACATCGCGGAGATCCTGGCGGGCGCGACCGATACGCCCGCCATTGGCATGGGGCGGAGCTGACCCCTATGCAGGCGACCTCCCGCGCCTTCAAGGAGAATGCGCATCGCGCCCTCCGCGACCCCGATCTGCAGGCGGCACTCGCCAAGATGCGCCAGGGATTCGTCGAACGCCGGGCCACCGTGGTCCGCCGCCTGCCGGAATTCGATGCCCTGCGCGACCAGGGCCGCGCGATCAAGGACCACACGCTCGCCAATCTCGATTTCTACCTGGCGCGCTTTGAAGAGCGGGTGAGGGCGGCGGGCGGCCAGGTCCATTGGGCGGTGGATGCGCATGCCGCGCGCGCGATCGTGCTGGAAATCTGCAGCAAGACCGGCGCGCGCACCGTCACCAAGGGCAAATCGATGATCGGCGAGGAGATCGCCATCAACGAGCACCTCGCCCGCCACGGCATCACGCCCGTCGAAACCGATCTCGGCGAATACATCCTCCAGCTCCGGGACGAGCCGCCGAGCCATCTGATCGCACCGGCGATCCATGTGACGCGCGCCCAGATCGCGGAGAGCTTCCGCGAGGCTCACCGCGATCTCGATCCCGCCCGCCCGCTGGAGGAGCCGAGCGCGCTCATGGCGGAGGCGCGCGGTGAGATGCGCGCGCGCTTCCTCGCCGCCGATGTCGGGATCACCGGCGCGAATTTCCTCATCGCCGAGACCGGCTCGACGGCGATCGTCACAAACGAAGGCAACGGCGATCTCACGCAGACCCTGCCGCGCGTCCATATCGTGCTGGCGAGCCTGGAGAAGCTCGTGCCGACGCTGGAGGACGCCTCCACCATCCTGCGCCTCCTGGCCCGCTCGGCGACCGGGCAGGAGTTCTCCGTCTACACCACCTTCTCCACCGGCCCGCGCCGTCCGGAGGATCCGGACGGGCCGGAGGAGTTCCATGTCGTGCTGCTCGACAACGGGCGCAGCCGCATGCTCGGGACCGAGTTCCACGAGATGCTGCGCTGCATCCGCTGCGGGGCCTGCCTCAACCATTGCCCGATCTATCAATCCATCGGCGGGCATGCCTATGGCTGGGTCTATACCGGGCCGATGGGTTCGGTGTTGACGCCCGCTCTGATCGGGATCGAGGAAGCGGGGCATCTGCCCAACGCCTCCACCTTCTGCGGGCGTTGCGAGGCGGTCTGCCCGATGCGCATCCCGTTGCCGAAGATGATGCGCCATTGGCGCGAACGCGAGTTCGAGCGGCATCTGCAGCCCGCGCGCATGCGCCTTGCTTTGAAGGGTTGGGCCTTCCTTGCGCAGCGGCCGGCGCTTTACCGAATCGGAGCGCGGATCGCGGCCTCCATGCTGGGCCTGGCCGGGCGGCGGCGCGGCGCCTTCCGCTCGCTGCCGCTCGCCGGCGGCTGGACCATGAGCCGCGATCTGCCCGCGCCGGAGGGCGCGACCTTCCAGGCGCAATGGCGCGCGCGAGGGCGCGCATGAGCGAGGGGCGGAAAACGGTGATGGCCTCGGTTGCGCGGGCGCTCGGGCGCGACGGGCCGGATGCGGCCATGCGGGCCGAACTCGATCGCCGGCTGAAGGAGCCGCGCCCCAATCTGATCCCGGCGCGCGCAACTCTGCCCCCCGTCCAGCGCATCCAGCTCTTCGTCGACATGGCGCGCGAGGCCTCCGCAACCGTGGCGGTGCTGCCTTCGGCGAAGGCCGCGCCGGGGGCGATCGCCGAGTATCTGCGTCGCGAGAACCTGCCCCCGGCGATCCGCATCGCGCCCGATCCCGCGCTGGAGGACCTGCCCTGGGGCGACTGGCCGCTCCTGTCCGTCAGCCGCGGCCGGGCGACGGGAAGCGAGGCGGTTTCGCTCACCCATGCCTTCGCCGGCATCGCCGAGACCGGCACCCTGATGCTGCATTCGGGGCCATACGCGCCGACCACGCTCAACTTCCTGCCCGACACCAACATCGTGCTGCTCGATGCCGGGCGGATCGTCGGAGCCTATGAGGAGGGCTGGGCGCTTCTGCGCCGCGCGACAGGCGGGGCGATGCCGCGCACCGTCAATTTCATCACCGGACCTTCGCGCACGGCGGATATCGAGCAGACGCTGCAGCTCGGCGCGCACGGCCCGCGGCGCCTGCACATCCTCCTGATCGATGCGGGGACGACGGCCTAGCCGCGAGGAGCGGGAGCTGTGGCGCAGCGCCATGCGCGACGTCGAGGCGTGGCGCAAGAGCGAATCGCCGCCCGACAATCCGCCACCCCCCGCCGCTTCAAAGCCGAAGGATGCGACAGCCCCTGCCCGCCGAAAATCCGGTGCCGAGCCGCGGCGCCCCGAGCCCGCCCTCGCACCCGGCGATGTGATCGGCGTCGATCGCCGGCTCGCCGAACGGCTGAAGCGCGGCCGGCTGCCGATCCAGTCCTCCCTCGATCTGCATGGACTGACGCAAGCCGAGGCGCATGCGGCGGTCGAGGGATTCATCGCCCGCGCCGCCGACCGCGGCTGGCGCACGGTGCTGATCGTCACGGGCAAAGGGCGGCGCGACGGCGGCGGGATCTTGAAAACCGCCCTGCCGCGCTGGCTGAACGAGGCGTCCTTGCGCGGCCATGTGCTGGCCCTCGCCGAGGCGCGCCCCGAGCATGGCGGAGCGGGCGCGCTCTATGTCCTCCTGCGGCGGCGGAGGCGAGGATGACGCCGTTCGGGGCCAAGCTGCGCGATCTGCGGCGTGCGCGCGGCATCGCGCTGAAGGACATGGCCAAGGGGCTCGGCGTCTCGGCGGCCTATCTTTCGGCGCTGGAGCACGGCCACAGGGGGCGGCCGAACCGCGCCTTCGTCCACCGCATCTGCGCCTATTTCAACATCATCTGGGACGAGGCCGAGGAGTTGCAGGCGCTGGCGCAGCTCTCCCATCCGCGCGTCACCGTCGACACCGCGGGCCTCTCGCCCGAGCAGACGGAGCTGGCCAACCGGCTCGCCGAGCGCATCGAGAAGCTCGATACCGAGACGGTGCGGCGCATGCTGGAGCTGTTGGAGGGGAAAAAGCCGGACTGAGCGGGGCTGCACATCGAACCCGCCGGCTACTCCAGCAACGTCAAAACGGGCTCCACACCTTGCGGCTGCCCAACGATGATGGAGAGCAGCTTCTCGGCATCAAACCGTTGCACGACGCGGGCCACATCCTCGCGTGTCACGGCTTCAATGCTCGCAAGCCCCATACTTGCCGTTTCGAATCCGTCGACCTGATTCAGCACGAGTTGACGCGCATAACCCTCAAAGCTGGTCAGAGAAAGAAGGTGCTGGTCGCGTAGCTCCGCCTTTGCGAGTTCGATCTCTCGATCCGATACCCCTTCGCGCGCGAGACGATCCCACTCGGCCCGGATCTGCTCGACGATTTTTCGTGCCGCCTCGTTCCGTGTGGCGGCCAGGCCCATCCAAGGCAGCCCCGCGCCGGGCTCGTAAGCCATCTGGACGAAGTAGGCCAGCCCTCCCGCGTCGCGCAGACCGCGATAGAGACGAGAATTGCCTTGTCCGCCGATGATCTCCCTCACAACCCGTGCCGCCGCACGATCCGCGCTAGGAAAGTTGGAATCGGTCTGGCTCCAAATGACGAAGCTCTGCGGGAGGGCGCGTTCGAGAACGGCGATGCCCACGGGCGTTGCGCGGGGAGGATTCAAACCGGGGCTGATCGCCGAATGCGGCGCGAGGGCCGAGAACGCCCGATCGAGCAACGGGGCGAGTTCGCCGGGCGTGATATCGCCGACCACCGCTATGATGAGCCGGTCGCGCACGAAACCGAGCTCCATGGTGCGCTTGAGTTCCGAAGGGCTAACCGC
>DATIDB010000010.1:0-2166 GCA_035456545.1 Alphaproteobacteria bacterium
GTCAATTACGGACTGGTTCGCGTCCGACCGCCGGAGGGCGTCGAGACCGACGCCGGGAAGCGGCCGTTCGTCGTGGTCGATCCTCGCGCGGGCCATGGGCCGGGGATCGGGGGCTTCAAGGCCGATAGCGAGATCGGCGTCGCGCTGGCCGCGGGCCACCCCTGCTACTTCATCGGATTCCTGCCGGAGCCCGTTCCGGGCCAGACCATCGAGGACGTCACCCGGGCGGAGGCGCAATTCCTTAGGCACGTGATCGAGCTCCACCCCGATGCCGACGGCAAGCCCTGCGTCATCGGCAACTGCCAAGGCGGATGGGCCGTAATGATGCTGGCCGCGCTGCATCCCGAGCTGGTCGGCCCCGTGGTGATCGCCGGCGCGCCGCTGTCCTATTGGGCGGGCGAGCACGGCAAGAATCCGATGCGCTACACCGGCGGGCTGCTGGGCGGAAGTTGGTTGACCGCGCTTGCGGGCGACATCGGCAACGGGCAGTTCGACGGCGCCTGGCTCGTCTGCAATTTCGAGAGCCTGGATCCCGCCAACACGCTCTGGAAGAAGCCCTACAACGTCTATGCGAAGGTCGATACCGAGGGGCCGCGCTTCCTGGAGTTCGAGAAGTGGTGGGGTGGCCATGTGACGTTGAACGCCGAGGAGATCCAGTTCATCGTCGACAAGCTGTTCGTCGGCAACAAGCTCTCGAGCTCGGAAATCGTCACTTCGGACGGCGCCCGCATCGATTTGCGCGCGATCCGTTCGCCCATCGTCGTTTTCTGCTCGCAAGGCGACAACATCACGCCGCCGCAGCAGGCGCTCGGCTGGATCACCGACCTCTACGACAGCGTGGACGACATCCGCGCCCATGGGCAGACCATCATCTACTCGGTGCATGCGTCGATCGGCCATCTCGGGATATTCGTTTCGGCGAAGATCGCGCGAAAGGAGCATGACGAATTCGCCGGCAATATCGACTTCATCGACATTCTCCCGCCTGGCCTCTACGAGGCCGTCCTGTTGCCGAAGAAGGAGATGAAGGAGACCGATTTCGTAACCGGCGAGTGGGTCTTGCGGTTCGAGCCAAGGAACCTCGACGACTTGCGGGCCGCCGCTCCGTCCGATCCGGAGGACGACCGTCGCTTCGCCGCCGTGGCGCGGCTTTCCGAGATCAATCTCGAACTCTACCGGATGTTCCTTTCGCCGGCGGTGCGCGCCGCGTTCGCGCCGCTCGCCTCGGCGATGCGGCAGCTCCACCCCTTGCGCTTGCAATACGAGCTCCTCTCGGACGCCAATCCGGCCATGCGGTCGCTCGAGGCGCTCGCCCGGACGGTGCGCGCGAATCGCAAGCCGGCCGCGCCCGACAATCCGTTCCTGCAGATGCAGGAGGAGATTTCAAAACAGATCGTGAAGGCGCTCGAGGCGTGGCGGGATGCGCGCGATCAGGCATTCGAGCGGATGTTCCTCGCCACTTACAGCTCGCCGATGCTCCAGGCGATGCTCGGCGTCTCCTCCGACTGGAGCCGCCCGCGCGTGGGGCACGATCCCATGCATGTCGCATTCGTGGAGGTCCGCAAGGCCGAGCTGCGCGGCCGAATAGGCGAAGGCGGGCTGTGCGAGGCGGTGCTGCGCGGGCTCCTTCATGTGGTCAGCGCCTTTGGCGGCGTCGACGAGCGCGCGTTCGGGGCCATCCGGCGCATTCGCGAGGAGCACGGGGAAAGCAACGCTCTGCCCTTGTCGGAATTCAAGCGGATCCTGCGCGAGCAATTCTTCATGCTGCTGATCGACCGCGATGGGGCGCTGCGGGCCATTCCGGGGCTGCTGCCGGCCGAGGAGGCTCAACGGCGGGGCGCGGTGGACCTCCTGCGCCGTGTCGTCGCCGCGCAAGGCGGAGAGCAGGAGCAGGTCCGCGTGCGCCTGGAGGAGGTGGAGGCGCTCTTTGGGCTGCGCGAGGCGCCGGCCGGGAGGCTGATGACGTTTTCTCCCGAGCGCCGGGGCAAGCGCCTCGCACGCAGCGCGTGAAAAATCAACGGAGGGACAGGAATGGCGAGTGTACAGAAGCCCGAAGGCGGAGGGATTGTCACGCCGGAAGAGTTGAGGAAGGCTCAGGACGAGCGCGACATGGCCGCGGCGCGCGAAGCGATGGAGAAGTTGCGCCGCACCAAAGAGGAGCAGCAG
>DATIDB010000011.1:0-7218 GCA_035456545.1 Alphaproteobacteria bacterium
CGCTCTTCCTGCGCGGCATCTTGGTGGGGGTGGCGATCGCGGTCCCGGTCGGGCCGATCGGCGTGCTCTGCGTTCGCCGCACGATCTTGCGCGGCCCGATCTCCGGCCTGATCTCGGGGCTCGGCGCCGCCGTCGCCGACACCCTCTTCGGCTGCGTCGCGGCCCTGGGGCTGACCGCGATCTCCGACACCCTGATCCAGCATCAGGCCTGGCTGAAGCTGGGCGGCGGCGCCTTTCTCTGCGCCATCGGGCTCCGCAGCTTCACCACCGACCCGAAGCCGCCTCCGCGCGGCCCGGCCGACCGCACCCTGATCGGCGACTTCGCCAGCACCTTCGCGCTGACCTTGACCAACCCGGTCACCATCCTGGCGCTCGCGGCGATCTTCGCCGCTCTCGGCGTGATCTCGGAGGATTTGGATGCCGCCGCGACCGCCTGGCTCGTCGGGGGCGTCTTCGCGGGCTCCGCGGCCTGGTGGCTGCTGCTCGCCGCAATCGCCCTGCCGATCCGAGGACGGCTCGACCCGAACCATCTGGAATGGATCGCCCGCGTCGCGGGCGTGCTGCTGCTGGCCTCGGGCCTCTACGTGCTGGCGAGCATCGCATGGCCGCATCTGATCTAAGGCTTCACCGCCACCGCGGCCCAGAGGCGATGGGGAACCTGCAGCGGCTCTTCGGGGAAGCGCTCCGCCAGGAGCCGCGCATGGGCGGCGTCGAAGCGCGCGACCGCCGCATCGGGCAGGCTCGCGCCGACGCCGGCGCTCGCGCGGATGCGCCCGCGCCAGCCCTCATGCGAATAAGGGATCGCCAGATCGAAGGAGAAGGTCTCGATCCCCTGGAACCCCGCCAGGCTGAGATCGGCGAGATTCTCGCCGTGAAGCCCCGTTCCGCCCGCGCCCGACCAGCTCGGATTGTGCTCGAGGATCAAGGCCTCGCTCGCCTGCGGAACGCTCCCCGGCAAGGGCAGCCAGTCGAGATGCGCATGGACGAGCCGGCCGCCGGGACGCAAGAGGCGCATGGCCTCCGCCGCGGCGCGCGGCCGGTCGAACCAGTGCCAGCACTGTCCGGCGGCGACGATGTCGAAGCTGCCGGCCGGCAGGCCGGTGTCCTCCGCCCGGCCGATTCGGTATTGGACCGACACCCCCGCCTCGGCATCAAGCCGCCGCGCTTGCTCCAGGAGCGGCGCGGAGGGATCGAGCCCGGTGACGCGCGCCCCGCGCCGGGCGAAGCCGCGGGCCAGCGAGCCGGTGCCGGAGCCAAGATCGAGCGCCGAGGCCCCCGCGATCGCCACTCCGAGCGACTGAAGGCGCTCGAACAGCCCATCGGGAAAGCCCGCTCGGTGGGTGGCGTAGTCCTGCGCGGTGCGGCCGAAATCGATCACGATCCTGGAAGGCTAACGGCAAGGGGGCCGCGGTCAAGATGAGCGAGCTGCGCCGGGACGCGCTGACCGGGCTCATGGTCATCGTCGCGCCGCATCGCGATGGGCGCCCAAGCGATCGCGCGCGCCTCCAGGCTTCGACGCGCCCGCCTGAGCTGCCGAGGGAGGACCCCGCCTGTCCCTTCTGTCCGGTCGGGGGCGGCGCGCATGCGAAACCCATCTTGAGCATCCCCGATCTCCAGGCCGGAGGCTGGCGCTCGCGGATCGTCCCGAACGCGTTTCCGGCCGTGCGGGCCGATCCGCGCGCCGTGGAGCCGCCGGCCATGCCCGGCCTCGGCCGGCACGAGGTCATCGTCGAGACCCCGCGGCACGACCTCGACCTGCCGGACCTCACCCCCGACGCGTTCCGCGCGGTGGTCGAGATCACCCTCGCGCGAATGCGGCAGCTGACGCGCGAGCCGGAGACGGAGGCGCTCTTCGTCTTCCGCAACCACGGCGCTGCGGCGGGCTCCTCGCTGGTGCACGGACACGGCCAGATCCTGGCCCTTCCCTTCGTGCCGACCGAGCTGGCGCGGCGCGAGGCGCATCTGGCCGCGACATATGAGCGCACAGGCCGCAATCCCTTCGCCGCCGCCCTCGAGGCGGAGCGGTCGGACGGCCGGCGGATCGTCGCCGAACGGCCGGGCTTCTGCGCCTATGTGCCCTTCGCAGCGGAGGCGCCCTTCGAGCTGCGCATCCAGCCGGAGCGCGACAGCGCCGATCCATTCGACCTCGACCCGCCGGAGATCGGGCCCTTAAGCGACCTGCTGCGCGATTGCCTGATCCGGCTGCGGCGAAGGGCGGGCGATCCGGCCTACAATCTCCTCTGGTCGACGATGTCGCGGCCTCATCGCCGCGCGCCCTTCGCGGGCTGGTGCCTCAGGATCCTGCCGCGCCGGGTTCCGGGCGGCGGGTTCGAGCGCGCCTCGGGCGTTTCGATCCTCTCCTCGGCGCCGGAAACGGACGCGGCCCGGCTGCGCGGCGCGTGAGAGCGGCCAAGTGCGACCCCCTGGACCCTTCTGCATCCGAATGCGCGGAATGATAGTATGATTCCGCACTGTTCCTGGATGGAGTTGCCTGCCATGACCGCCATGCTCCGAACCGCGGTGGTTCTTGCCCTCTTGTCGCTGGCGCCGGCGCCGGCGCTGGCCTTCGGCGGAGGAGGAGGCGATTCCTCCGGGGGCGATTCCTCGGGGGGCGATGCGGCCGCGCAGCCCGGCGCGGAAGAGCTGGCCAAGGCCGAGAAGAAGGTGAAGGCGGAGAAATACGAGGAGGCCATCCCCCTGCTGGAGAAGGCGATCAAGGCGGATCCCAAGAACGCCGCCGCGCTCAATTACCTCGGCTATAGCCACCGCAAGCTCGGCCATGTCGACCAGGCGCTGGACTATTACCACCAGGCGCTCGCCGTCGATCCGAAGCATCGCGGCGCCAACGAGTATCTGGGCGAGCTTTATCTGGAGCTGAAGCAGCTCGACAAGGCGGAGGAGCGGCTTGCGGTGCTCTCGACGGCGTGCAACGCCTGCGAGGAATATGTCGAGCTGAAGGAGAAGGTGGAGGCCTTCAAGAAAGGACAGGCGAGCTAGCCTCGGAAAAACCGAGGCGCTCGACCCTGCCGCCCTCGATCCGGAACAGCGCGTCCTGCGGACGCTCGAGCGCAAGCGATTCGGCGCCGCTCAAGCCTTGCACGAGCCCCCGCAGGATGCAGGAGGCGATCCCGTGCGTCACCGCGATGGCGGGGCCGCGGCCATTCATCTCCGCAAGCCACCCGGCAAGACGTTCGGCTGCGCGCGGATAGGACTCGGCCCCGTCGGGAGCGAAGTCCCACTCGCTTTGCACGCGCCGCCAGCCATCGGGCACGGCAGCCTCGATCTCCGCGCGGCTGAGCCCCTCCCAGCTTCCCCAGGAGACTTCCGCCAGGCGCGGCTCGATATCGATCGCGCCCGAGGAGAGCCCCAGTTCGGCGGCGATGATCTCCGCCGTCCGCCGCGCCCGCCCGAGCGGACTGGACAGCAACGCCACGGGCCGGGGCCCGAGCATCCGGCGCAATAGCGCTCCGGCCGCGCGGGCCTGGCCCTCGCCGCGCCGGGTCAGCGGCGAATCCGAGCGGCCCTGAATGCGCGGCACGAGGTTCCATTCGGTCTCGCCGTGGCGGACCAGGAACAGGCTGGACGTAAAACGGAACGGCATGATCCCCCGAGGGAGACCTTGCCGTCCGCCGGCGCGCCGATCAAGCCCCCGCCGGACGGCCGAATACGCGCACCCGAACGGCCGCCTTTACTGCGCGACCGTGAGAGGCGCGTGGCGGTCGGCGCCTCCTCGGGTCGGGTCTCGCTCACTAGTCAATGGCATCCATCGCCTTGCGGGATTCCCGATCGAGGACTTCCGTAATCCAGCTGTTGATGCTCTGGCCGGAAGCGGCCGAGGCCAGCACCAAGCGATGGCGAAGCTCGGCGCTTGCACGCAAGGTTAGTTTTCCGGTCCAGGTCTTCTGGGGTGGAACGCCTTCCGAAGCGCACCAGGCAAGGTACTCCTCGACGGAATTCGCGAACTCCCGACGGAGTTCGGCGGGAGTGCGGCCGAAAAAATCGACGACGTCGCGCATTCCGATGACGCGACCATGAAAGGAGTCTGCCGAAGGATCGTAGCTAAGCTGCGCGATGTAGTCCTTGTACCGCATCACATTTCCTAGCATCGACAGCCCTCCTTGACTGGCGTTGCCCCCGCGTTCTGTAGAAATTGACGCGCGGACTCCAAGCTGCCCTTGTTCATCTGAGACCCCGGATGAGGTTTGTGAAGGACCGCTCGAATTCCGCGAAGCTCCAGCCGCCTGCGAGAGCCGGCGGTCTTGCCGCTCTTGACCTCCGACCCTCCCAGGGCCAACAACAGCGAAACGAAATCCGGCCATCGCACATCGGACCGTGTTGGTTGCGCAAATACGGCGCACAGGATACGGCAGCGGCGGTTGCTCAACGTCATGTCATTACTTACGATGGTTCGAATCCTTGACAACCTTCCCGGCGAGACTAGCCGATGGTAGCACTTCTTGCCACCATCCGCAGTGAAATGGATACCAAATGACGATGACCGGTCATGACAGCCTGAAGACCCGCCGCACGCTCAAGACCGCGGGGCGCGACTTCGACTATTTCAGCCTCCCCGAGGCGGCCAAGGCGGTCGGGGCCGATTTCTCGCGCCTGCCGGTCTCGCTCAAGGTGCTTCTGGAGAACCTCCTGCGCCATGAGGACGGGCGCACGGTCAAGGTGGAGGACATCCGCGCCATGGCCGAGTGGCTTCAGGCGCGCAGCTCGACCCGCGAGATCGCATACCGTCCCGCGCGGGTACTGATGCAGGACTTCACCGGCGTGCCCGCGGTCGTCGACCTCGCCGCGATGCGCGACGCGATGGATGCGCTGGGCGGCGATCCCAAGCGCATCAATCCCCTCTCCCCGGTCGATCTCGTCATCGACCATTCGGTCATGGTCGACGCCTACGGCCAGCCGACCGCCTTCGCCCGCAACGTCGATCTCGAATACGAGCGCAACCTCGAGCGCTACGCCTTCCTGCGCTGGGGCCAGAGCGCCTTCGCCAATTTCCGCGTTGTGCCGCCGGGCACCGGCATCTGCCATCAGGTCAATCTGGAATACCTCGCGCAGACCGTCTGGACCTCCAAGGACAAGGACGGGCGCATCATCGCCTATCCGGACACGCTGGTCGGAACCGACAGCCACACGACCATGGTCAACGGCCTCGCCGTGCTCGGCTGGGGCGTCGGCGGCATCGAGGCGGAGGCGGCGATGCTGGGCCAGCCGGTCTCGATGGTGATCCCCGAGGTGGTCGGCTTCAAGCTGACCGGCCGGCTGAAGGAAGGCTCCACCGCGACCGACCTCGTCCTCACCGTCACGCAGATGCTGCGCAAGCGCGGGGTCGTCGGCCGGTTCGTCGAGTTCTATGGGTCCGGGCTCGATGCCCTCAGCCTCGCCGACCGCGCGACTATCGGCAACATGGCGCCGGAATACGGCGCGACCTGCGGCTATTTCCCGATCGACGCCGAGACGCTTCGTTACCTCGCCTTCACCAGCCGCAGCCCGGGGCGGGTGAAGCTGGTGGAGGCCTATGCGCGCGCGCAAGGCCTCTGGCGCGAGGCCGGCTCGCCCGATCCGGTCTTCACCGACACCCTGGAGCTCGACATGGGCACGGTCGAGCCGAGCCTCGCCGGACCCAAGCGCCCGCAGGACCGCGTTGCGCTGTCCAAGGTGTCTGAGGAATTCTGCGCCGCGCTCGCGAAGGAGGCGGGGCCGGACGCGGTCAAGGCGCGCGTGCCGATGAAGGGCAGCGAGCTGAAGCTGAGCCACGGCGATGTGGTGATCGCGGCGATCACGAGCTGCACCAACACCTCCAATCCCAGCGTGATGATCGCGGCCGGGCTGCTGGCGCAGAAGGCGCGGGCGCGCGGGCTCGCGGTCAAGCCGTGGGTGAAGACCTCGCTCGCCCCCGGAAGCCAGGTGGTCACCGACTACCTCGCCGCCGCGGGGCTGCAGACCGACCTCAACGCGCTCGGCTTCAACCTGGTCGGCTATGGCTGCACCACCTGCATCGGGAATTCAGGTCCGCTCGACGAGCCGGTGGCCGAAGCCGTCGAGGCGGGAGACCTCACCGTCGCGGCGGTGCTGTCCGGCAACCGCAATTTCGAGGGCCGGGTGCATCCGCAGGTCCGCGCGAACTACCTCGCCTCCCCGCCGCTGGTGGTCGCCTACGCCATCGCCGGCTCGATCGCGCTCGACCTGACGCGCGACCCCGTCGGTCTCGACCGCGACGGCAAGCCGGTATACTTGCGCGAGATCTGGCCGGCAAACGCGGAGGTCCAGGCGGTGATCGACGCCGTGGTCACCCCGGAGATGTTCCGCAGCCGCTATGCGAATGTCTTCGAGGGCGATCCGCGCTGGAAGGAGATCAAGCCCGCCGGCGGCACGACCTATAAATGGGACCCGGGCTCGACCTATGTGCAGAACCCGCCCTATTTCACCGGGATGGGCCGCACGCCCGATCCGGTCGGCGACATCAAGGACGCGCGCCCCCTGGCGATCCTCGGCGATTCGATCACGACCGACCACATCTCGCCGGCCGGCTCGATCAAGAAGGACAGCCCGGCGGGACGGTACCTGATCGAGCACCAGGTGCGACCCGTGGACTTCAATTCCTACGGCGCGCGCCGCGGCAATCACGAGGTGATGATGCGCGGCACCTTCGCCAATATCCGCATCCGCAACGAGATGGTGCCGGGCGTGGAAGGCGGCGACACCCGCCACATGCCTTCTGGCGCGGTAATGCCGATCTACGATGCCGCCATGCGCTATCAGGCGGAAGGCGTGCCGCTGATCGTGGTGGCCGGCAAGGAATACGGCACCGGCTCCTCCCGCGACTGGGCGGCGAAGGGCACGCGGCTCCTCGGCGTCAGGGCGGTGGTCGCCGAGAGCTTCGAGCGTATCCACCGGTCGAACCTGGTCGGCATGGGCGTCCTGCCGATGCAATTCCGCGACGGCGTCCCGCTGGTGATCGTCGCGGGCCGGGAGTACGGCGCCGGCTCTTCTCGCGACTGGGCGGCGAAGGGCACGCGGCTCCTCGGTGTGCGGGCGGTGATCGCCGAGTCGTTCGAGCGGATCCATCGGTCGAATCTGCTCGGCATGGGCGTGCTGCCGCTCGAGTTCATGAACGGCGCGACCCGCCGGTCGCTGCAGCTCGACGGCAGCGAGACCTTCGACCTGAGCGGAATCGAAACCATGCGCGCCCCGCGCGCCGAGGTGACC
>DATIDB010000012.1:0-18822 GCA_035456545.1 Alphaproteobacteria bacterium
CGGCCGGCGCTCCGGAGCCGGACACGATCCTTTCGCTCTTGCCGTTCCCGGTTCTGGTGGTCGACGCCGAGAACCGTCTCCTCTATCTCAACGGGGCCGGGGAGGATTTCTTCGAGGCGAGCGCGGCGACGTCGATCGGGCGCTCGCTCGGCGAGATGCTGGTTGCGGATTCGCCGCTGCTGGCGCTTCTCGATCAAGTGCGCGCGACCGGCGCCAGCCTGACCGAGCACGGCGTCACCATCGATTCCCCGCGTTTCGGTCCGCGCGGCGTCTCTGTCCAGCTCGGGCCCGGCGCCCGGTCGGGCGAGGTGATCGCCGCGTTGCAGCAGCGCGGCATCGCGGGAAAGATCGATCGCCAGCTCACCCATCGCCACGCCGCGCGCTCGGTGACGGCCATGGCGGCGATGCTGGCGCATGAGGTGAAGAACCCGCTCTCCGGCATCCGCGGCGCCGCGCAACTCCTGGAGCAGAACGCCGCCGGCGGCGATCTGGAGCTGACGCGCCTCATCTGCGAGGAGGCGGACCGCATCGTCGCCCTGGTCAACCGCATGGAGATGTTCTCCGACCAGCGTCCGATCGAGCGCGAGGCCGTCAACATCCACGAGGCGATGGAGCATGCGCGCCGGATCGCGGCCGCCGGCTTCGCGCGGTCCATGCGGATCGTCGAGCGCTACGATCCCTCGCTGCCGCCCGTGCTCGGCAACCGCGACCTGCTGGTGCAGGTCTTCCTCAATCTCTTGAAGAACGCGGCCGAGGCCGCGCCGGCCGAAGGCGGCGAGATCGTGCTGACCACGCAATACCAGCAGGGCGTCCGCATCGCCCCGCCGGGCAGCGAGGCGCGCCTGTCCCTGCCGATCGTGGCTTCGGTCCAGGACAACGGCAGCGGCATCCCCGACGACCTGCGCGCCCATCTCTTCGACCCCTTCGTCACCACAAAGCCGAGCGGCAAGGGCCTCGGCCTGGCGCTGGTCGCGAAGATCGTCGGCGATCACGGCGGCATCGTCGAATTCGACAGCGAGCCGCGGCGCACGGTCTTCCGCCTGATGCTTCCGGCGGCGTCCACGCGGCAGGAGGCGTCGCCGTGACCCCGGCCACCATCCTCGTCGCCGACGACGACCGCGCCATCCGCACGGTGCTGAGCCAGGCGCTGGGGCGGCTCGGGCATGAGGTGCGCACCACCGGCCACGCCGCCACCTTGTGGCGCTGGATCGAATCGGGCGCGGGCGATCTCGTCATCACCGATGTCATCATGCCGGACGAGAACGGGCTGGAGCTGGTGCCGCGGATCCGCAAGATCCGCCCCTCGCTGCGCGTCATCGTCATGAGCGCGCAGAACACGCTCTTGACCGCCGTGAAGGCGGCGGAGCGGGGCGCCTTCGAATATCTGCCGAAGCCCTTCGACCTGCGCGAGCTGGTCAGCCTCGTCGAGCGGGCGCTGAGCCAGCCGGCCGCGCCGCCGGCGGCCGAGCGCGACCCGGAGCAGGAGCGCCTGCCGATCATCGGCCGCTCGCCGGCGATGCAGGAGATCTATCGGGTCCTGGCGCGACTGATGGGCACCGATCTCACCGTGCTCATCACCGGCGAGTCCGGAACGGGCAAGGAGCTGGTCGCCAAGGCGCTGCACGACTACGGCAAGCGGCGCAACGGTCCCTTCGTCCCGGTCAACATGGCGGCGATCCCGCGCGAGCTGATCGAGAGCGATTTGTTCGGGCATGAGCGCGGCGCCTTCACGGGCGCCACCGCCCGCAACCCCGGCCGCTTCGAGCAGGCGGTCGGCGGCACTCTTTTCCTCGACGAGATCGGCGACATGCCGCTCGAGGCGCAGACTCGGCTGCTGCGTGTGTTGCAGAATGGAGAATACTTGGCCGTGGGCGGACGGACCCCGATCAAGGCGGATGTCCGGATCGTCGCCGCGACGCATCGCGACCTGCGCCAGTTCGTGCGCCAGGGCCTGTTCCGTGAAGACTTGTTCTATCGCCTCAACGTGGTGCCGATCCGCATTCCCGCCCTGCGCGAACGGATCGAGGACGTGCCGGAGCTGGCCGCGCACTTCCTCGCGGGCGCCGCCGCCTCGGGGCTTCCGGCCAAGAGCCTGGAGCCGGCGGCGCTGGAGCGGATGAAGCGGCATCCCTGGCCCGGCAACGTCCGCGAGCTGGAGAACCTCATCCGCAGGCTGGCCGCGCTCTATCCTCAAGAAGCCATCGGAGCGGAGGTCATCGAGGCGGAGCTTGCCGACTCAATCGGCCCCCAACTCGCGCCGAGCCGCGGCGAGTCGCTGAGCGAGGCGGTCGAGAGGCACCTGCGGGGCTACTTCGCCGCCCACCGGGACGGGGTGCCCGCCGCGGGCCTTTACGACCGGGTTCTCAAGGAAATCGAGCGGCCGCTCCTGCAGCTTTCGCTCGCGGCGACGAGAGGAAATCAAATCCGGGCCGCGGAACTGCTAGGATTGAATCGCAACACGCTGCGCAAGAAGCTTCGCGAGCTGGAGATCGAAGTCATCCGCGGGCTGAAGTGACGTCAAGATGGCACAAGCACCCTCCATCCCGGCGCGACAGCGCATCGCCTTGCTCGGCATGCTGCGACGCCTGTCGGTGTGGGGCGGCCGGGTCGGGCTCGAACGCAAGCTCAGTCTAGGGCTGCTCTTCGCCTCGACCGCCGCCGGCATCGCCACCTACGGGGCGCTGACCGACCGATTCGTGGTCGGGCCGGACTCGAAGCTGCTGATCCTGCTTCTCTATGTCGACCTGATCCTCCTGGTGCTGCTCGGCGCCGTGGTGGTGCGGCGCCTCGCGGTGCTCTGGGCCGAACGCAGGCGCGGCCTCGCGGGCTCCCGGCTCCATGGTCAGCTCGTACTCCTCTTCAGCGTCGTGGCGGTGACGCCGACCATCATCGTCGCCATCTTCTCGCTCTTGTTCTTCAATCTCGGCGTCGACGCCTGGTTCTCCGACCGCATCAAGACCGTCGTCGACGAATCCCTGACCGTGGCCGAGGCGTATCTCCAGGAACATCAGCACAACGTCACCGCCGACGTGCTCGCCATGGCGCAGGACATCAACCAGTCCGCGCCGGCGCTGATGCAGAATCCGACCCGGCTGAGCCAGATCGTGGGCGCGCAGACCGCGCTGCGCGGCCTCACCGAGGCGATCGTGTTCGATGGGCACGGCAACCTCCTGGCCCGTTCCGGATTCAGCTTCTCGATGGAGTTCGACGCCGACCTGCCGAACTGGGCGCTCGAGCGCGCCCGAAGCGGCGAGGTGGTGGTGCTGGCGAGCGACACCGACGACCGGGTGCGCGCGCTGGTCCAGCTCGACAGCCTGTTCGACGTCTTCCTTTATGTCGGCCGGTCTGTGGATCCCCGCGTGCTCTCGCATCTCGACCGCACAAAGGGGGCGGTGAAGCTGTACGACGCCCTGGGGCAGCAGCGCTCGGAAATTCAGGTGATCTTCGTCGTCATCTTCGCGGTCGTCGCGGTGCTCCTGCTCTTGGCCGCCGTTTGGGTCGGCATCGCCATCGCGGCGCGGCTGGTCAAGCCGATCGGGCAGCTCATCCGGGTCGCGGATCGGGTCGGCGCGGGCGAGCTGGACGCGCGCGTCTCGGAAAACGACACCGGAAACGAGCTGGCCTCGCTCTCGCGCGCCTTCAACCGCATGACCGAGCAGCTCTCCGAGCAGCAATTCGAGCTGCGCACCGCCAACGCTCAGCTCGACGACCGGCGCCGATTCACGGAGGCGGTGCTGGCCGGCGTCTCGGCGGGGGTGATCGGCCTTGACGCGGGTGGGGCCATCAACCTCCCGAACCGCTCCGCCTCCGAGCTTCTCGATGTGGACCTCGACCGGTTCATCGACAAGCCTCTGGCCGAGGTTGTGCCCGAGATGGCGGAGCTTCTCGACGCGGCGAGTCGTCGTCCGACCCGCATGACCGAGGCGCAGATCAGCCTCATTCAGGGGGGGCAGACCCGACAGCTTCTCGTGCGGGTCGTTCATGAGATGGGCGAGCACGGCCCGATCGGCTTCGTCGTCACCTTCGACGACATCACCGCGCTGCTCTCGGCGCAACGCAAGGCGGCCTGGGCGGACGTCGCACGCCGCATCGCGCATGAGATCAAGAACCCGCTGACGCCGATCCAGCTTTCGGCCGAACGGCTCAAGCGGAAATATCTCAAGGAGATCGCGACCGACCCCGAGACCTTCCGTGAATGCACCGACACCATCGTGCGCCAGGTCGGCGATATCGGCCGGATGGTTGACGAGTTCTCCGCCTTCGCGCGCATGCCGAGCCCCGTCTTGCGCGACGAAAGCCTGAACGAGATATGTCATCACGCGCTGGTGCTTCAGCGCGCGGCCAGTCCCGCGATCACGTTCATCGAGAAGCTGCCGGCGACACCCATCCGCCGGAATGTCGATTCCCGGCAGATCGGCCAGGCCTTGACCAACATTCTCAAGAACGCCGCGGAGGCGATCGAAGGACGCGAATCGACGGACGGTCGGCCGCTTCCGAGGGGACGTATCATCCTGGAGCTGCGAGTCGACGCGACAGGTCGGCCGGCGGTCGAGGTCTCCGACAACGGAAGAGGGCTTCCCAAGCAGGGCCGCGAGCGTCTGACGGAGCCTTATGTGACGACGCGTGCCAAAGGAACCGGTCTAGGACTGGCAATCGTGAAGAAAATAATGGAAGATCACGGCGGCGATCTCGTCCTGGAAGACAATGACGGGGGCGGCGCGCGGGTCCGTCTGATTTTCGCCGCGCCGGGACAACAGGTCCAGATCGCCGCATCACCTGAATCCGAGCAGTCGGTCGTTCATGGCACATGACATCCTGATCGTTGACGACGAAGCGGATATCCGGCGGCTGATCGCCGGCGTATTGCAGGACGAAGGCTACGACGCCCGCGAAGCCGCCGATGGACGAGGGGCCCTCGAGGCCCTGAAGGCGCGGCGGCCCAGCCTGGTCATCCTCGATGTGTGGCTCCAGAACAGCGAGCTCGACGGGCTGGACCTTCTGGCCATCATGAAGCGCGAGCATCCGCTTGTGCCGGTGGTGATGATCAGCGGGCATGGCACCATCGAGACCGCGGTGAGCGCGATCAAGCTCGGCGCCTATGATTTCGTCGAGAAGCCGTTCAAGGCCGATCGCCTGCTTCTCGTCGTGGAGCGCGCGATCGAGGCCGCGCGCCTGAAGCGCGAGAACGAGGAGCTGCGCCTGCGGGCCGGCAGCGAGGCGGAGCTGATCGGCACCTCCTCCAGCCTGGCCCATATGCGCCAGCAGATCGAGCGGGTCGCGCCGACCAACAGCCGCGTGCTGGTGACCGGCCCCGCCGGAGCCGGCAAGGAGGTGGCCGCGCGCCTCATCCACGCCCGCTCGCGCCGCGCCAGCGGATCCTTCGTGGCCTTGAGCTGCGCCACGACTCGCCCCGAGCGCCTTGAGATCGAGCTGTTCGGCTGCGAGCCGGGCATCGAGGGGCCGGGCAGCTTCGGCAAGATCGGCGCCTTCGAGCAGGCGCATGGCGGGACCCTGCTTCTCGACGAGGTGGCGGACACGCCGATCGAAACGCAGGGAAAGATCGTCCGCGCACTCCAGGAGCAGAGCTTCGAGCGCGTCGGCGGCAACACGCGCGTGCAGGTCGATGTGCGGGTGGTCGCCTCCACCAACCGCGACATCACCAGCCTCATGGCGGCCGGTCGCTTCCGCGAAGACCTGTTCTACCGGCTGAATGTGGTGCCGGTGCGAGTGCCGGCGCTCAAGGAGCGGCGCGACGACATTCCGCTGCTGGTTCATCACTTCATGCAGCGCATGGCAAGCTCTTCCGGCCTTCCGCCGCGGGCCATCGCCGAGGACGCCATGGTTGCGCTGCAGACCTATGACTGGCCGGGCAACGTCCGCCAGCTCCGCAATGCGGTCGAGCGGTTGCTGATCATGGCGCCCGGCGAGTCGAGCGAGCCGATCCGGGGCGACATGCTGCCGCCGGACATCGGGGCGATCGCGCCGATAACGCCGCAAAGCCAGAACGGGCTGGAGATCATGTCGATGCCGCTGCGCGAGGCGCGCGAGGCGTTCGAGCGTCAGTACCTGGAAGCGCAGATCACCCGGTTCGGCGGCAACATCTCCCGCACGGCAGCCTTCGTCGGGATGGAGCGCTCGGCGCTGCACCGCAAGCTGAAATCGCTTGGGCTGGCCGCGTCCGACCGGCTGCAATAGCGCATCGAGGAGGGTGGGGCCATCCGGCCCCGCGCCGCTAGCGGAACAGTCGCATGAAGGTCATCATCTGCGGCGCCGGCCAGGTCGGCTTCAACATCGCCCGCTATCTCGCCAGCGAGGACAATGACATCACCGTCATTGACATCTCGCGCGAGCTGATCGAAAAGCTGTCGGACACCCTCGACGTGCAGGGCCTGGTCGGCTACGCCTCCCATCCGGAGGTCCTGGAGCAGGCCGGCGCCGGCGATGCCGACATGCTGATCGCGGTCACGCATGCCGACGAGGTGAACATGGTCGCCTGCCATGTCGCCCATGCGATCTTCGACGTGCCGACCAAGATCGCTCGGGTGCGCTATCAAGGCTATCAGCGCACCGAATGGTCGCGGCTGTTCGACCGCGACCGCCTGCCGATCGACGTCATCATCTCGCCCGAGATCGAGGTCGCGCGGGCGATCGCCCGGCGCCTGGAAATTCCCGGCGCGTTCGACGCCATTCCACTGGTCGAGGGACGGGTGTCGCTGATCGGCGTCCGCTGCACGAGCGAATGCCCGATCGTCAACACGCCCCTGCGCCAGCTCACGCAGCTTTTCCCCGATCTCAACATCGTCATCGTCGGTATCCTGCGGAACGACCGCCGAATCGTACCGGACCCGGACGACGTGATGCTCCCCGGCGACGATGTGTATTTCGTCGCGGATTCGCGGCACCTCAACCGGGCCATGGCGGTGTTCGGGCACGAGGAACCGGAGGCGCGGCGGATCATCATCGTCGGCGGCGGCAATATCGGCCAGAACCTCGCGGCCAATGTCGAGCGCGAGCATCCCGGGGTCTCGATCAAGATGATCGAAATCGACAAGAGGCGGGCCGAGGCCGTCGCCCAGGCGCTGCCGCGCGTCGTGGTCATCCATGGCGACGCCCTCGATGCGGAGATCCTGGAGGAGGCGAATGTCAAGGCGACCGAGACGGTGGTTGCGGTCAGCAATGACGACGAGGTCAACATCCTCGCCTCGCTGCTCGCCAAGCGCTTCGGCTGCCAGCGCTCGATCACCCTGATCAACAAGCCGACCTACACGCCCCTGATGGGCAATCTCGGCATCGACGCGGTGGTGAGCCCGCGGGCGATCACCGTCTCCACCATCCTTCAGCATGTCCGCCGCGGCCGCGTGCGCTCGGTCCACACGCTCTCGGACGGCTTCGGGGAGATCATCGAGGTGGAGGCGCTGGAGACCTCGGGGCTCGTCGGCCCGCCCTTGCGGGAGGCGAAGCTGCCGGAGGGCGTCATCGTCGGCGCCGTCGTACGCGACAAGGAGGTGATCATCCCGCGCGGCGATACCGTTGTGCGCACCGGCGATCGCGTCGTCCTCTTCGCCGCCGCGGGCGCGGTGAAAAAGGTGGAGAAAATGTTCGCCGTTCGCCTGGAGTTCTTTTAGGAGCCGCGGAATGACCCGCTTCGCCTATGTCAACGGCCGCTACCGGCCCCATTCCGAGGCCATGGTCCATGTCGAGGACCGCGGATATCAACTCGCCGACGGTGTCTACGAGGTCGTCGCCATCCATGGCGGGCGCTTCGTGGACGAGCAGCCGCATCTGGACCGCCTCGACCGCTCGCTTTCCGAGCTGCGGATCGCCTGGCCGATGACGCCGGCGGCGCTGAAGCTCGTCATGCGCGAGCTGGTCCGCCGGAATGCCGTGCGCGAGGGATCGATCTATGTGCAGGTCACCCGGGGCGTCGCCCCGCGCGAGCACGCGTTTCCGAAGCGCCGAATCGCGCCGGCCGTGGTGATGACGACCAAGCGCGCCAAACCGGTGTCAGGAGGCGCCCTGCGCGAGGGAGTGGCGGTGGTTGTCATCCCGGACATCCGCTGGGGACGCTGCGACATCAAGTCGGTGGCGCTTCTTGCGAACGTCCTCGGCAAGCAGCGGGCGGTCGAGGCGGGCGCCTACGAGGCCTGGCAGGCGACGGCGGCCGGCGAGGTCACGGAGGGCGCTTCGACCAACGCCTGGATGGTCACCCGCGAGGGGCGGGTGGTCACTCATCCGCCGGGGCCCAGGATCCTCAGCGGCGTCACGCGGCTGACGGTGCTTCGGTTGGCGGCGGAGAGCCAGATCGCGGTCGAGGAGCGGCCGTTCACGGTGTCCGAGCTGAAAACGGCCCGCGAAGCCTTCCTGACCAGCACCTCCTCGCATGTCCTTCCCGTCACGAGTGTGGACGGCGCGCGGATCGGCGACGGCCGCCCCGGCCCGGTCACGATGCGCCTGCGCGAGCTTTATCTGGCGGCGCTCGAAGGTCCATGAGCGCGCCCGCGCCGAGCGCCGCTCTGTCCGCCCCGCCGCGCGCGGTGCTGTTCGACTGGGACAACACCCTGGTCGACAACTGGGCGACCATCACGGACGCCTTCAACACAACCCTCACCGCCATGGGCCATGCGCCCTGGACGGTCGCGGAGGCGCGGGCGCGGGTGCGTGCGTCCTTGCGCGATTCCTTCCCGAAGCTCTTCGGCGAGCGCTGGCCGGAAGCCAAGCGCATATACATGGAGGCTTTCGCCAGCCGCCATCTGCAGACGCTGAGACCGCTCCCAGATGCCGAGGCGCTCTTGCGTGCGCTCCATCGTCGTGGGCTCTGGCTCGGCGTTGTCAGCAACAAGACCGGCGGATTCCTGCGCAAGGAGGTAGAGCATCTCGGTTGGCGAGATTACTTCGCAAAGGTGGTCGGCGCGGGCGACGCGCTCAACGACAAGCCGGCGCCCGATCCCGTGCATTTGGCGTTGGCCGAGAGCGGCATCGCCGCGGGGCCGGAGGTCTGGTTCGTGGGCGACACGGAAATGGATATGGAATGCGCCCATCTCTCTCGCTGCGTGCCGGTGCTCTTGAACGTCGAGCCGGCAGACCCTTTGGTCTATGCGGGTCGGCTGCCGCGCTGGCAAGGGAGCGGATGCGCCGACCTTCTACAACTTTTCGAAGAGATGCAATAACTCAACTCTCCATCAGCGCGTGCAATGAACGATATTTAACGCCTGGGTTTTCTGTGATACCGAATCAATCGGGCCCGCTGGCGATGCGGCGGTCCTGCAGGTAGCGTGGGCAACGGCCCACGGCAACCGTGCCCCGATAATCAAAGCTAAGAGAAAAAGGGGGTTACGAATGCCGGCGGAAAAATCTCAGAACGTCCAGGACGTTTTCCTCAATCATATCCGGAAGAACAAGACTCCGGTCACTGTGTTCCTGGTGAACGGCGTCAAGTTGCAAGGCATCATCACGTGGTTCGACAACTTCTCAGTGCTGCTACGACGAGACGCGCATTCTCAGCTCGTCTACAAGCACGCGATTTCGACTGTGATGCCGGCCGGTCCGATCCAGCTCTTCGAGGGAGCCAAGGACAACGGCGAGGCCTGAGCCGATGATGGGCCCCGGCGCGGCCGCAAAGGGCGGCGGCGCCGCGGCCGGAATCGGCCGGGCGCTGGTCCTGCACCCAACGCTCAAGACCCGCGCGGACGGAGGCCGCCATCCGGAGCAGAAGCTCGAGGAGGCGGTCGGGCTCGCTGAAGCCATCCACCTCGACGTGGCCCACGGGGAGGTGGTTGCGGTCCAGCGCTTCCGCCCCGCGACCCTCATCGGCAGCGGCGCCGTCGAACGCTACGGCAAGCTGATCGAGGCGGAAGGCATCGGCCTCGCCATCATCGACTATCCCCTGACCCCGGTGCAGCAGCGCAACCTGGAGAAAGCCTGGCGTTGCAAGGTGATCGACCGAACCGGGCTCATTCTCGAGATTTTCGGGGAGCGGGCCCGCACCGCCGAAGGCCAGCTCCAGGTCGAGCTGGCCGCGCTCAGCTACCAGCGCAGCCGGCTGGTGCGGTCCTGGACCCATCTGGAGCGCCAGCGCGGCGGTTTCGGCTTCCTGGGCGGCCCGGGCGAATCCCAGCTCGAGATCGACCGTCGGCTGATCGGCGAGCGCATCATCAAGATCAAGCGCGAGCTGGAGGAGGTGAGGCGCACGCGCGGACTGCACCGCTCGCAACGTTGCCGGGCCGGGCGTCCGACCGTGGCCCTGGTCGGCTATACCAATGCCGGCAAATCGACCCTCTTCAACCGGCTGACGCGCTCGGATGTCTTCGCCGAGGACCTGCTCTTCGCCACGCTCGATCCGACCATTCGGGCGATCACCCTGCCCAGCGGCCGGGAGGCGGCACTTTCGGACACGGTCGGGTTCATCTCCGAGCTGCCGACCGACCTCGTCGCCGCGTTTCGCGCCACGCTCGAGGAGGTGCGCGAGGCCGATGCGATCCTGCATGTGCGCGACATCAGCCATCCCGAAGCAGAGCCGCAGAAGGCCGATGTGGAGACGGTGCTGCGGGAGCTTGGCTTGGAGGACCGGCTCGCCGACCTCATCGAGGTCTGGAATAAGATCGACCTGGTCGAGCACGGGCGGCGCGCCGCGCTGGTCGCCCAGGCGGCTCGTTTGGACGGCGTTGTCGCCATCTCCGCCAAGACGGGGGAGGGGTGCGATCGGCTATTGGGCTTGATCGATGCGCGGCTCATGGCCGGGGCGCAGCTCCGCCGGCTGCGCCTGCGCCACGGCGAGGGGGCTGCGATCGCCTGGCTCTATGCGCATGGCGAGGTGATCGAGCGGCGCGACGACGAGGACTTCGCGCATTTGACCGTGCGCCTCGATCCGGCCGAATCCGCCCGTTTCGACCGCATGCAGCGCCGCGGACGCGACTGACTCCTCCGCTCTCTTGACTTCGCCAAGGGGCTTTGACATAAGCCTGGCACTCACCGGGCCGGAGTGCCAACCGGTCCCCGACGGCCTGTCCCGCAGCCCTGCGACAGGCGCCACTCAAGGAGAAAAATCACTATGAAATTCAGGCCTTTGCACGATCGCGTGCTGGTCCGTCCATTGGAGGGCGAAGACAAGACCGCAGGCGGCATCATCATTCCCGACACCGCCAAGGAGAAGCCCCAGCAGGGCGAGGTCATCGCCGTCGGCCCCGGCGGGCGGGACGAGACCGGAAAGGTCACCCCGCTCGACGTCAAGAAGGGCGACCGGATCCTCTTCGGCAAGTGGTCCGGCACCGAGGTCACGATCAACGGCGACAAGCTGATGATCATGAAGGAATCCGACATCATGGGCGTGCTCGCCTAAGGAGTTGATGGAACAATGGCTGCTAAAGATGTGAAGTTCGGTGGGGACGCGCGCGAGCGGATGCTGCGCGGCGTCGACATTCTCGCCAATGCGGTGAAGGTGACGCTTGGGCCCAAGGGCCGCAACGTCGTGCTCGACAAGGCCTTCGGCGCGCCGCGGGTGACCAAGGACGGCGTGACGGTCGCCAAGGAGATCGAGCTCGCCGACAAGTTCGAGAACATGGGCGCGCAGATGGTGCGCGAGGTGGCGAGCAAGACCTCCGACACCGCCGGCGACGGCACCACGACCGCCACCGTCCTCGCTCAGGCGATCGTCCGCGAGGGCGCGAAGTCGGTTGCCGCCGGCATGAACCCGATGGACCTGAAGCGCGGCGTCGACATGGCCGTCGCGGCCGTGGTCGAGGACGTGAAGAAGCGCTCCAAGAAGGTCTCCACCTCCGACGAGATCGCGCAGGTCGGCACCATCTCCGCCAATGGCGAGCGCGAGATCGGCGAGATGATCGCCCAGGCCATGCAGAAAGTCGGCAATGAGGGCGTCATCACCGTCGAGGAAGCCAAGTCGCTGGCGACCGAGCTCGATGTGGTCGAGGGCATGCAGTTCGACCGCGGCTATCTCTCGCCCTACTTCATCACCAATGCCGAGAAGATGGTCGCCGAGCTGGAGAACCCCTACATCCTCCTGCACGAGAAGAAGCTCTCCGGGCTTCAGGCGCTTCTGCCGGTCTTGGAGGCGGTGGTGCAGTCCGGCCGTCCGCTGCTGATCATCGCCGAGGACGTCGAGGGCGAGGCCTTGGCCACGCTCGTCGTCAACAAGCTGCGTGGCGGCCTGAAGGTCGCGGCGGTGAAGGCTCCGGGCTTCGGCGATCGCCGCAAGGCCATGCTGGAGGACATCGCCATCCTCGCCGGCGGCCAGGTGATCTCCGAAGACCTCGGCATCAAGCTGGAGAACGTCACGCTCGACATGCTGGGCAAGGCGAAGAAGGTCTCCATCACCAAGGAGGAGACCACGATCGTCGACGGCGCCGGCAAGAAGGCCGACATCCAGGGCCGGGTGGCGCAGATCCGCGCGCAGATCGAGGAGACGACCTCGGACTACGACCGCGAGAAGCTGCAGGAGCGGCTGGCGAAGCTGGCCGGCGGCGTCGCGGTGATCCGCGTCGGCGGTGCGACCGAGGTCGAGGTGAAGGAGCGCAAGGACCGGGTCGAGGACGCCATGCACGCGACCCGCGCCGCGGTCGAGGAAGGCATCGTGCCGGGCGGCGGCGTCGCCCTGCTCTATGCCGCCAGGTCGCTCGACAAGCTCCAGCCCGAGAACGAGGACCAGCGGGTCGGCATCGAGATCGTCCGCCGCGCGCTGCGGACACCGGCTCGCCAGATCGCCGAGAATGCCGGAATGGACGGTTCCATCGTCATCGGCAAGCTGACCGACCAGAAGAACGCCAATTACGGCTTCGACGCGCAGAAGGGCGAGTATGTCGACCTGGTGAAGGCCGGCATCATCGACCCGACCAAGGTCGTTCGCACGGCGCTGCAGGACGCGGCCTCGATCGCCTCGCTCTTGATCACCACCGAGGCGATGGTCGCCGAGCGGCCGAAGAAGGAACCCGCCATGCCCGCCGGCGGCCCCGGCGGCGGCATGGGCGACATGGACTTCTAAGGTCCACCAGGAACGCAGATGCCTGTCTCGAGGCCGCGCCCCTTACCGGGCGCGGCCTTTTCTTTGGCCGGCTGCCATTGACAGCCGGCCGGACGCAAGCGATACCGGGCGCCGTTCAATCGCTTCGAGTATTCGCCGATGTCGAGCCCTACCCGCTCTGAAACCGCGCCGATCTCGACCTGGTTCCTGATCGTCGCGTGCCTCTTCGTGACCTGCCTCATCGTCTCCAACATCGTGGCGGTGAAGCTCGCGGTGATCTTCGGGCTGGTTCTGCCGGCGGCGGTGATCCTCTTCCCGGTCAGTTACATCCTGGGCGACGTGCTGACCGAGGTCTACGGTTACGCGCGGGCGCGCCAGACGATCTGGCTCGGCTTCGCCTGCAACCTGCTTGCCGTGCTTGCGATCGCGGCCGCGGGCGCGCTTCCGGCTGCCGTCGAATACTGGGACGGGCAGGAGGCGTTCCAACGCATTCTCGGAAACACTCCGCGCATCCTTGCCGCCTCCTTTCTGGCCTATCTCGTCGGCGAGTTCGTGAACGCCTATGTGCTGGCGCGGCTGAAGGTGGCGACGGGCGGGCGCATGCTCTGGCTGCGCACCATCGGCTCGACCCTGGTCGGCCAGGGCTTCGATTCAGCGATCTTCATGACGGCCGCCTTCGCCGGGATCCTGGAGAGCGAGGCGCTCCTCGCGGCCACCCTGACCCAATGGCTGTTCAAGTCCGCTTATGAGGCGCTGGCGACGCCGCTGACCTACGCTGTGGTAGGGTTCCTGAAAAGACGCGAGGGGCGCGAGGTGTTCGACCGCGACCTTCGTTTCAATCCGCTGGCCCTCTCCAACTGATTGGGGATCGGCGATGACGGGCGCCGATTTGCGTGAGGACCCGGTCGGCCTCATAGGCCAGGCCCTGGCCATGGGAGCCGAATTCCCAGGCCCGGCGGAAGACGTTCTGCTGTCCTGGATCCTGAAGCTCGATCCCGAGATCGACCCGCCTTCGGCCGCCGCGGTCCTGGTGCGCCATTACGGCGTGGCCGAGGGCCCCTTGCCCCCCGGCGAGGGCGGCAAGCTGATCCGGCTGTTGCGCGAGACCGCGGCCTCTCCCTCCGGACAGCCGGGCGCGGCCCGTCGCCGGCGCGCAAGGCCGGCGCGGGGCTGATCGGCAACGCAGCCGCCCAAGCCCCGTTTCCTCATCCAGCGGAAACATCTCCGTTAGCCGCCTCCGGGGTCTTCCACCTAAGATCGTATGCGATGACGCTCGAGCAGGGCTTGGCCTTTGCGGTGCTGATCGGCACGGTCGCGCTCTTCATATGGGGGCGCCTGCGATACGATCTCGTGGCGATGCTGGGCCTTCTGGCCGGGATCGTCGTGGGGATCGTGCCGACCGAAGAGGCGTTCAGCGGTTTCAGCGACGAGATCGTCATCATCATCGCCTCGGCGCTGGTGGTGAGCGCGGCGGTCGAGCGAACCGGCGTCGTCGAGAGCCTGGTGCGTCCGCTCGAGCGTTACATGCGCTCGACCGGCGCGCAGATCGCCGTGCTCGGCGGAGCGGTCACCGCGCTATCGGCCTTCGTGAAGAACATCGGCGCGCTGGCGATCTTCATCCCGATCGCCATGCAATTCTCGCGCCGCAACAAGACGCCCGTCTCCCGCCTCCTGATGCCGCTTTCCTTCGGATCGCTTCTCGGCGGGCTGATGACGTTGATCGGCACCTCTCCAAACATCATCGTGGCGCGCATGCGCGAAGAGCTCCTGGGCGAGCCCTTCCGGATGTTCGACTTCCTTCCGGTCGGACTGGGGCTCGCCGCGGCCGGCGTGGCGTTCCTCGCCGTCGGATGGCGCCTCTTGCCGTCCGAGCGCCGCGGCAAGGCGCAAGACGCCTTCGAGCTGGAGGATTTCACCACCGAAGCGGTGCTTCCCGCCGCCTCTCCGATGGTCGGCAAGACGGTGGTCGACCTCGAAAAGCTCGTCGAAGACGCGGTGACCGTCGTCGCGATCATCCGCGAGAAATGGCGGCGCTACGTCCCGGCGGGGCACTGGGTGCTGTTCGCAGATGACGTACTTGTCCTCGAGGGCGATGCGAACGAGCTCAAGAAAGTGGTCGACAAGGCCAAGCTGCGGCTGGTCGGCCATGCGGACCTGCCCAAGGAAGCGCAGCAGGCGGACGAGATCGGGGTCGTCGAGGCCGTGGTGCTCGAACGCTCCGATCTGGTCGGCTCCTCGGCCGAGCAGATGCAGCTTCGCCAGCGCTATCGCGTCAACCTCCTGGCGATACGGCGGGCGGGCCGGCGCATCGCTCAGCGCCTGCGGCGAGTGCGATTCCAGCCCGGCGACGTGATCGTTTTGCAGGGATCGCTCGATACGATGCCCGAGACGCTCGCCGATCTCGGCTGCCTGCCCCTCGCCCAGCGCAACATCCGGCTCGGCGAGCGACGGCGGGCGGCGGTGTCGATCCCGATCCTCGCCGCGGCGATGATCCTGGTTTCCCTGCAGCTTGTGCCGGTTTCGGTCGCGTTCTTCGCCGCGGCGACCTTGGTGGTGCTGACGGGCGCCCTCACCTTGCGCGAGACCTACGAGGCGATCCCATGGCCGATCATCGTCCTGATCGGCGCGCTTCTGCCCCTCGGCGAGGCGGTCCAGCGCACGGGGGGATCGGACCTTTTGGCCGGCTTCCTCGCCGATCTCGCAAACGGCCTGCCGCCGATCAGCGCGCTCGCCATCACCATCCTCGCCGCCATGGCGGTCACGCCGTTCCTCAACAACGCGGCGACGGTGCTGGTGATGGCGCCCGTCGCGGCGGGCGTGGCGCGCAATCTCGCCCTCAACCCCGACCCGTTCCTGATGGCGGTGGCGATCGGCGCGGCCTGCGACTTCCTCACGCCCATCGGCCACCAATGCAACACGCTTGTCATGGGCCCGGGCGGATATCGCTTCGGCGACTATTGGAGGCTGGGCCTGCCCCTGTCGATCCTTGTCGTGGCGCTGGGCTCGGCGCTCATCGCGGTGGTCTGGCCGCTTTAGCCCTCTCGCGTTCGATGAAACCTTCTTGACGCGGATTGACCGAACGCCGCAATCGCGTGAGCAGGATCTGCGAGAAGCATTCGCATTTGTTGCGCCGGCGCGGAGCCTGTTGCGCCGGTTAGCCGAACTGCCGTCTCATTGCGGCGGGGGCGTCCTTCCTAATGCGGTTCTCTCGCGTCTTGCCGATTGTCGCGGCGCTGCTGGCGCTTGGCTGGCAGCTCGCCCCGGAGCGTCCGCGCATCCCCGTCGCCGGCGCGACGCGCTCGGATTGGAATCCGACGACCTTTTGGTACTCGCCCTGGGGCCGGTCCGGAGTTCACAAGGGCATCGACATATTTTCGCCCCTGGGAACACCGGTGGTCGCGCCGACCTACGGGATGGTCGTTTTCACCGGCGAGATCGCCCTCGGCGGAAAGGTCGTGTTCGCGCTTGGACCGGGATGGCGGCTTCACTATTTCGCGCATCTCGACGAGATCGCCGTCTTCCCGGGACGGCCCATCGGCGCGGGGACCGTGCTCGGATCGGTCGGCGAGAGCGGCAATGCGCGCGGCCGGCCGCCGCATCTGCATTACTCGATCCTCTCGCTCGTCCCGAGGATCGGGCGGGCCGATGACGGCCCGCAGGGATGGAAGAAGATGTTCTACCTGGACCCGGGCGCGTATCTGCCGTGAAACGGGTCGGCGCCTGAGAAGGCACGGCGGACACGGGGGCCCTGCCCTGGTCGGGGAGGCCGGGAAGGCCTCCACCATCCCCCGCGTCCGCCTCGCCTGCCGCTGCCCCCTTGCCTGGCAGCGCCATGCGCGGAACCCTTTGCGCCCACGAGGCGCACGACCTAGAGAACCTCACCCGGCGAGACGCGGTTCTCGGTCAGGGCTCCGGTCGAAGCGATGCGCCCCCTGCTCCGCATCGCTCAATTACGGGGATGGTAATATTAGCGCCAGTTCTATTCAAATCTTAGAATATAGTAATACTTTAGAGCGGCGCAGCTCCGACGACATTCAACCGAGGCCCTTGCTCGCGATTTCAAAGCTGTGCTTGGAGAGATTCGGCTCGGCCAGGATTCTCTGCAGCTCGCGCTTCATGAGTTGCTGGCGATCCGACGATTGGCGCCGCCAGCGCCCGAGCGGGGTCAGCAGGCGCGAAGCGACCTGCGGATTGCGCGGATCGAGGACGAGGACCTGATCGGCGATGAAGCGATAGCCCGATCCGTCCGGGGCGTGGAAACGCACCGGATTTCCCATCCCGAAATTCGCGATGAGGGCGTAGACGCGATTTGGGGTCGCATAGGTGAAGGCCGGATGGTCGAGCAGGCGTTGCACGCGCTGCAGCGTGTCGGGCAGCCGCGAGGTGGCCTGCAGCGCGAACCACTTGTCGATCACGAGGGGCTCCTCGCGCCAGCGCTCATAGAATTCCGAGAAGGCGGCCTCGCGCGCGGGCTCCGCGCGATCGGCGAGCAGCGATAGCGCCGCCAAGGCGTCGGTCATGTTTCCGGCGCTCCGGAACTGGGCGAGAGTTATGTCGAGCCCGCGCGGATCGCCGCCGGGAGCGGCAAGATAGGCGAGCGCCGCGTTCTTGAGGGCCCGGCGGCCCATCGCGTCGGGATCGGTGCGATAGGGACCTCGCTCCCGATGGGCCTCATACAGCTCGACCAGCCGGTCGCCGAGCGCGGCCGCGATGGCGCGCCGCGCCGCTTCGCGCGCGGCGAAGACCGCTTCGGGATCGGCGGGCTGCATTTGATCGAGAAGGTAGGCCTCCCCCGGGAGCGCCACCGCCTCGGCGCGAAACGCCGCATCGAGCCTGGAATCGCAGAGGATGCGGCCGCACGCCGCGATGAAGTCTCGGTCGAGCTCGGCGGCGCCGCCGGCGCGCCAGGCCGCCGTCATCTGGAGAAGGTGCGAGGTCGCCAGTTGCTGCCCGGCCTCCCAGCGCGCGAACGGGTCGGTGTCCTCGGCGAAGAGCCGCAGCAACCGCTCTCGCGGTTGCGGCTTCAGACGCACCGGCGCGGAAAAGCCCCGCAGCAGCGACAAGGCCGGCCGCTCCGCCAGACCGATGAACCGGAACCGCTCCTCCGCTTCCGATAGGGTGAGCACGCGCGTGCCGGGTTCGGCCGCCGCTTCTCCCTCGAGGCGCACCGGCAGGTCGCGACCGCCCGTGCCGAGCAAACCGACCGCCAACGGCACCGGCATCGGCCGCTTCTGCGGCTGGCCGGGCGTGGGCGGCACCGTCTGGCGAACGGCGAGATCGAGCGCGCCGGATGCCGGATCCCAGCGCTCCTCGACGGCGAGCTCGGGCGTGCCGGCCTGCGCATACCACAGCCGGAACCGGTTCAGATCCGCGCCGCTCGCATCCTCCATCGCCTTGACGAAATCCTCGCAAGTGACCGCCTGCCCGTCGTGGCGCTCGAAATAGAGGTCCATGCCCGCGCGGAACTTCCGCGGCCCGAGCAGGGTGTGGATCATGCGGATGACCTCGGCGCCCTTCTCATAGACCGTCGGCGTGTAGAAATTGTCGATCGCGATGTAGCTATCCGGGCGCACCGGATGGGCGGTCGGGCCGGCATCCTCGGGGAACTGCGCGGCGCGCAGCCGGCGCACATCGGCGATGCGCTTCACCGCGCGGCTGTTCATGTCCGAGGAGAATTCCTGGTCGCGGAAGACGGTGAGGCCTTCCTTCAGCGAAAGTTGGAACCAGTCCCGGCAGGTGATCCGATTGCCGGTCCAGTTGTGGAAATACTCGTGGGCGACGACGCCTTCGATGCCGAGATAATCGGCGTCGGTCGCGGTCTGCGGCTTGGCCAGGATGTATTTGGTATTGAA
>DATIDB010000013.1:0-13776 GCA_035456545.1 Alphaproteobacteria bacterium
GTCGAGGCGCAAGAGATAGGCGAAGGTGAGCTTTTGCTGGCCATACGATGGCGGCGCGGCCCGTCCGACGAGCGCCAGGGCCAGGCAGGCGGCGGCGAGCCTGACGATCATCGATGGCCGGTCCATGGGGCGCGCGGCCGACCGGAATGCGTTCCAGGACGCTCTTATCCAGTCATGCCCCGCAGAAGCGCGAAACGCGCCGAAGGACGTTCGAGGCCCGGCGCCTCGTCGGGGGCACGACTTGCCAAACAGGCTCGTCGCTGCTCCTCTCAGGTCTTCGACCTTCATCGACGGATCGCGCCGGTCGGCAAGACGTCGACCCGCGCCGCCGCGCCACCCTTCCGGTCCGGCAGCGCGGCGGCGGCGGCCCCTCGTCGCGATCGGCTCATTCAGCGGCGGAGGCGAGGGGCTTGCCGGCCTCGGTCACGAGAAAGACGATCAGCACGGTTCCGGCCGATGAGTCCGGGTTGTGCGCCGAATGGACCGTGCCCATCGGGATGCGAACGCTCTCCCCCGCCTTCAGGGGGATGGGCTCCTTGCCTACGGGCTCTATGACGATGCTGCCTTCCGCGACATAGACCATTTCGTCGCCCGGATGCGTGTGCTTGGGTGCGGCACCGCCCGGGGCGACATCGGCCCGATACAGAACGCTCTCATGCCCAGCGATGCCGCTGATCTCCGCCTGCTGCAGCACCGTCCGCTTCACGGGCTGATCTTGCGCCTGCGAGGATGCGGGCGCCAGGACGGGGGTCAGCATCGCGAGTGCGACCAGGAGAGTCCGACGGTTCATGAATGTCCTCCCTCGCGGAAGCGGGGCGCTCGCGGGCGGTCGCCGGAGCGCTCCCGCCTTGGCCTTCACGGCGGATCATGCTAACGGCCCTTCCGGGACCGCGCCATTGCCGAGAGGGATAGGCCCGGCTCCCGCCCGCCCATCGCCTTCGAACGACGGGAGATGACCTCGATGCAGCGCCTGATCGACAATTACCGCCGCTTTCGTGAGACGGCTTTTCGCGAGCACCGGGACCTCTATGACGCCCTGGTGGCGCAGGGGCAGTCGCCGCGCGCGATGATCATCGGCTGCTCGGATTCGCGCGTCGATCCGGCCATCCTGTTCGGCACGGCTCCGGGCGAGGTCTTCGTGGTGCGCAACGTGGCCAACCTGGTGCCGCCCTACGCCCCGAGCGCCGATTACCACGGCACCAGCGCCGCCGTGGAATTCGCCGTCCGGTCGCTGAAGGTCGAGCATGTCATCGTCCTCGGCCACGCGCGATGCGGAGGCATCGCGGCGCTCCTCGACGACGCGTCCGGGCTTGGCGACGACTTCATCAGGCCGTGGATGCGGATCGCCGCGCCCGCGCGCGAGCGCGCCCTCGCGGAGGCGGCGCGGGCCGGCCTCGACCCGCATCGCTGCTGCGAGCGCGAGGCCATCAAGGTCTCGCTCGCCAATCTGCGGGGCTTTCCCTGGATCGCCGAGCGGGTCGCGGCCGGAACGCTCGATCTGCACGGCTGGTATTTCGACCTGGAGACAGGCGAGCTTTTGCGTTTGGGAGACGGCGGATTTGTGCCGGTCTGATGCAGGGATTTTGGATGGAGGAACGCCTTCGTTTGTAGTATTATATCAAGTTACGGGACTGAAAACTTGGACTACAGATTTTCTTGTTGCGCGTCCCTGCAAAGAAAGCCCTGTTCAGCACCATCGCGCTGCTGGTGATCTTGACGCCGCTGGCGGCGGCCGAGATCGCGGCGCGTTGGATGGGCCTCGGCGAGCCAATCGTCTACGCGACCAACGCAGCCTATCGATACGCGCCCTTGCCCGATCAGCATGTCAGCCGGCGCGGCGGGGCGTCCGTCACCATCGGGCCGGAAGGCCTGCGCGGGATCGAATCCTGGAGCGGGCCCGCCGACCACCGCATCCTCTTCATGGGCGACAGCGTCACCTGGGGCGGGACCAACACCGACGACGACAAGACCTTCGCGCATAGGGTCTGCGTGGAGCTGGAAGCCCGGCAAGCGCGGAACTTCGTCTGCGGCAATGCCGGCGTGAACGGCTACGGCACCGACAACATGATCGCGCGGCTCCGCTACGACGCCGAGGTCGGGCGCGCGAACACGATCGTGGTCACGGTGATCTCCGTCGATCCGATCCGTGGGACCAGCGATCTCAGCTCCGCCCATTTCTTCTCGCGCCATCCCTGGCGTCCTCTGCGCGGCGCGTGGGAGATCGCCGCCTTCGGAGCGTTCCGCGTGGCGGGGTTGCTGCGCTGGTCGCCCGAGGCCTACGACCCCCGCTTCGATATAGCGGTGGCGAAGGAGGCGCTGCAAAGACTCTATGACGAGTTGCGCCGGCAGGAAGGGTTGGGCAAATCGGTCCTCATCGTCTTTTCGCCGCACAAGGACGAGTTCTACGGCGACCCCGACGCGCTCGACGCCGAGGTGCGGGCGGATCTGGCGGCGAGCGGATTTCGCGTGCTCGACATGACCGACAAGGTGGGCGAGGTGGTTGAGCGCGGTCTCTATTACGACAATGTGCATCTCAACGAGCTTGGGCATGCGCTCTACGGCGGCTGGATCGCCGATGCGCTCTCTCCCGTGATCATCGCCGATGCGGTTTCGGCCAAAGCGAAGGTTCCATGATGCTGTCGCTGCTGCGCGAGCTGTGGCTTTTCATGCGCGAGCGCCGCAAATTCGTGCTGGCGCCGCTGCTCTTCGTCCTGCTTCTCGTCGGCGGATTGCTCGTGCTGGCGCAGGGCGCCGCGGCGCCGTTCATCTACGCGCTGTTCTGAAGGCCGGCCGGGCCATGGCGCCGCTGCAAGCTTGGCATGCAATTCGCACGGCTGGACGGCCGCCGGCGCGCGGATAAGGTTCCAACTCTCCTAGCGATCGAGGATATCTCACATGAAGCTCTACTACGTACCGGGCGCTTGCTCTCTCTCCCCGCACATCGTCCTGCGCGAAGCGGGCGTGCCGTTCCAGCTCGACCGGGTCAGCTTCTCCACCCGCAAGACGGAGAGCGGCGCCGACTTCAGCTCCGTCAATCCGAAGGGCCAGGTGCCGACCCTGCAGCTCGACAACGGCGAGATTCTCACCGAGGGGGCGGTGATCGTGCAGTATATCGCCGACCGCAAGCCTGAGTCCGGCCTGGCGCCGGCGGCGGGAACGATCGAGCGCTATCGGGTGCAGGAGTGGCTCAACTACATAGCCTCCGAGCTGCACAAGACCATCAGCCCGCTCTTCAACTCGAAGACGCCGGACGAATACCGCGAGACGCTCAAGGAGCGGCTGGTCAAGCAGTTCGATTTCCTCGACAAGCATTTCGCCAAGGCCAAGTTCCTCGCCGGCTCCGGGTTCACGGTGGCGGATGCCTATGCCTTCACGGTGCTCGGCTGGACGAAGTCCACCCGGGTCGCAATCGATCTTTCCCGCTGGCCCAACCTCAAGGCCTATGCGGAGCGCGTCGGCGCCCGGCCGAAGGTGCAGGAGGCCTTGAAAGCCGAAGGCCTGACCGGCTGACCTGGCTGACGTCCGCGGGGACCGGCTGTCCGACGGCGGCTCAGGGCGCGGGAGCGGTCGCCTTCTCTGGTCCCTACTCGCCATCGGCGCGGCGCTGGGCGCGGCGCTTGCGGTCCTGGGGCTTGCGAATTAGCCGCCCTCAGGACGCGGCGGCGGCTTCGGCGGCTTCGGTCCTGAGCTCTTCGTGGCGGATCAGGGCCAGGACCTCGCGGCGGAGCTTGCGGAACGCCGGCGTCTCCACGATGTCCATCGTGCGGTCGCGCGGAAGCTCGGCCGCCACGTCGACATTGCGCAGCACGCGGGCCGGCCGGGCCGAGAACACGATGATGCGGTCGGCCAGGAACACCGCCTCGTCCACGTCGTGCGTCACGAAGATCACGGTCTTGCGCTCGGCGTTGCGGAGCTGCAGGAGCTGAAGCTGAAGCCGCTCGCGCGTCAGCGCATCGAGCGCGCCGAACGGCTCATCCATCAAGAGGACGAGGGGGTCGGCGGCCAGCGTGCGGGCGATCGCCACCCGCTGGCGCATGCCGCCGGAGATTCGATTGATGTAGAAGTCGGAGAAGGGGGTGAGGCCGACCAGGTCCAGGTAATGCCGGGCGATGCGTTCCTTCTCCGCGGGGGAAAGGTCGCTGCGGTACTTCAGCCCGAACCGCACATTGCCGAAGACGGTGAGCCACGGGAAGGAGGAGTAGGATTGGAACACCATGCCCTTCTCGCGGCTCGGCCCCTCGACGCGGCGACCCTTCACCAGGATCTCCCCGGCGCTCGGCGTCTCCAGCCCGCCGACCATGCGCATGACGGTGGTCTTGCCGCAGCCGGAGGGGCCGACGAATACGACGAACTCGCCTTCGGCGATGCCGAGCGAGAGCGGCTCGACCACCGGCGTGACGCGGCCGCGATGGTCGTGGAACGCCTTGACGATGCCCCGGAATTCGATGAACGCGTCCGAACCTGCCATGGCGATCAGCTCAAATACCGGAAGGCGCGGCGGTGGAGGAAGCGGATCGCCTGGTCCGAGACCAGCCCGATGACGCCGATGGTCAGGATGCCGGCGAAGACCTCGGGCGTCTTGCCGTAACGTCGCGCCGTCCAAAGCTCATAGCCGATGCCCGAGCTGGAGGCGACGATCTCGGCCACCAGGAGATAGGTCCAGCACCAGCCGAGCGTGATGCGCAGGCTGTCCACCATGTTCGGCAGCATGGCGGGAACCAGCACGTCCTTCATCAGCGCGGTATCGCCCGCGCCCAGCGTGCGCCCGGTCTCGATGAACTCCTTGGGTACGCGCCGGGCATCGTCGGCGACCAGCAGCACGAGCTGGAAGAAGGTGCCGATCCACAGCAGCGCGATCTTCGAGCCTTCGCCGATGCCGAGCCAGATCAGGGTGAGCGGCACCAGCGCCGGCACCGGCAGGTAGCGCACGAAATCGATCAGCGGCTCGGATACCGCGCCCATCGCCCTGTAGCTGCTCATCAGCACGCCGATGGGAATGGCCATGACCGCCGCGATCAGGAAGGCGACCCAGACGCGGGCGATGCTGATGCCGATATCGGTGAGATATCCGGCATTCTCGACCAGCGCCGCCCAGGAGGAGAGAACGGCCCAGGGCGAGGGCAGGAACTGCGGATGGACAAGCCCCAGCTCCGTGATCAGGAGCCACAGCGCCACCACGAACACGAACGCGCCGATGCCGAGCCACAGCTCGAGATCGGAGCGTGGCGGCGCGCTAAAGGTGAAGAGCTCGCGCCAGGCGGCGCGCTCGCGCGAAGGCGCCGGCGCGGGCGGCGCCACCGCGCCGGCCGACTCTGCGTTTGATGCCGTGCGGCTCGGACCGGCGGGGCCGGCCTTATGGTACGTCAACCGGCCCGCCCCGCAGGCGCCCGCCGCGATCCCGGCGCTCCTGTCCGCTGCAAACCGCTGTATCCGCTCACTTCTTCCAGGTTTCCTGCACCTTCGCGATGATCGAGCGGTCGATGTGGTCCTCGGGATGCAGCTCGACATCGGCGGCGCCGAATTCCAGATTGAGCGCCATCGCCTCGCGGAAGACTTCGTAGACCCTTCCCTCCTTGTCCGTTCCGATGAGCTGCACCGCCTCCTCGAAGGGCGTGTAGCGGAAGTTCGGCAGCGTCGCCTTGAAGTCCTCGGGCGTGATCGAGAAGTGCTTGGCGATGATCGGGATCGCCTTCTCCTGGTTGGCGTAGAAGTAATCGACGGCGCGATAGATGCCGCGCAGGAACTTCACGTATTTGTCCGGATGGGCCTTCAGTTCGCCGGTATGGGCCATAATGATGTCGAGGATCAGGTCGTTGTAGTCCTTCGACGACACCAGGATGTGGGCGCCGCGGTTCTGATGCGTGGCCGCGACCTGGCTCAGCACCGGCTCGTAGGTTCCGACGGCCGCGACATTCGGATCGGCGAAGACCCCGACCGCATCGGCCGCGGCGATGTCGGTCAGCTTGGTGTCCTTGATCGACATCTTGCACTGCTTTTCAAGGGCCATCTGCATGATCAGCCGCGCCGGCAGGTTGGGCTCGACGGCGATGGTCTTGCCCTTGAGATCGCAGACCGACGTGATCGAGCCGTCCGCGACCCATCCGTCGCCGCCGGTCGAAAGGTCGATGGTGCCGATGATGATCCCTTGCGTCTCCTTGCGCCGGCCCAGGCCCTGATACTCGCCGACGGTACGCAGATAGCAGTCGATGTCGCCACGCTCCATGGCGGCGATCGCATTGGGCATGTCGTCGTCGAGGATCTCCTCGACCTCGATGCCTTCTTCCTTGAAGAAACCCAGCTCGTTGGCCAGATGCACCGGACCGAATCCGACCCAGACCGGATAGGCGCAGGTGATCTTGTTCTCGTCGCCGACGGCGGCGCGGCCCGCAGCCGGCGTCAGCACGGTTGCAAGCGTGGCCAGGGCGAACGCCACGGTCAGCATTCTCACTCTTGCGAACTGCATTTCGCGCACCTTTCTCTCGCGCCCTCGGGCTCGGCGGCCCGCCGGCTTTTTTGCCGCCGCCCGCGCCCGAGCAGCCGTTCCTCCCGCATCCCCGAGGCGTTCCGGCGCGCCGCCCGGGTCGGTCCCATCTATCCCGGTCCCGTCGACGGCTCGCAATTACCCAAAGAGGCGGAGGGCGGCGGGCCCATCCTGGCTGACATCGATGGATGGGGCGCGGTACGCTGCCCCGACCTCCCTTCATGTTTGATGACGGAATGCTCAATCTCGATCCCAGGCATTACGGCAGCCCATCCGGTTTCGGCGAAGAGCGGCAGCGCATTTTCGCCAAGAGTTGGCAATTGGTCGGGCCGGCATCGCGCCTGGAGGAGCCGGGCAGCTATGTCGCGATTGAGATCGCGGGGCTCAAGGTGTTCGTGCTTCGGGGTCGCGACGGCGAGCTGAGGGCCTTCCGCAACGTCTGCCGTCACCGCGGGGCGAGGCTCCTCAAGGAGGGGACAGGACGCTGCGCCGGCCCGATCCGCTGTCCCTATCATGGCTGGTCCTATGACGACCGCGGCCGGCTTCTGGCCGTGCCGTGGTTCGGCGAGGAAGCCTCCTTTCGCAAGGAGGACTGGCCCCTGATCCCGGCGGCGCTCGGGATGTGGCGCGGCCTCGTCTTCGTCGCGATCGAGCCGGAGCTGGAGCTGAGGGCGCAGCTCGGCGAGCTTGCCGCCGAGCTTTCGCCGGAGCCGATCGAAACCTATCGCTGGGTGCGCGAGGAGCGGCTGGCCTTCGATGCGGACTGGAAGATCTACACGGACAATTTCGTCGAAGGCTACCATCTTCCCGGAATCCATCCCGGCTTCTTCCGGGCGGTCGATTTCGAGCGCTTCGAGACCACCGCGCATGAGGGCTATGTGCGGATGACGGCGCCCCCGCGAGAGGGGCTGTTCTATCGGGGCAAATGGCTTTGGATGTGGCCGAACTGGACCCTGTCGCTGTTCGAAGGGGGAATGAACACCTCGCGAATCAATCCGCTGGATCATGGGCGCACCGAGCTGATCTACAATTTCTACTTCGCCGATCCTTCGGATGCCGGTCTCGTGGAGGACACGATCGCCCGCAATCTCGCCGTCGTGCGCGAGGATTTCGAGATTTGCATCGAAACGCACAAGAACTACGTCGGCGGCGCCTATCCCCCGGGGCCGCTCTCGCCGCGCCACGAGGCGGGAGTGCGGTATTTCCAGGACAAGCTGCGCAAGAGCCTCGGGATCGGGTAGCGGGGCGATGGAGCGGGAGGAGCTGCTCTATGCCTGGACCTGCCGCTGCTGCGGCCGCCAGTACCGGACACTGCCGCTCGATTTCGCCTGCGACGCGCCGAGTTACTGGACCCAGCTCGCCGAGGAGGAGCGCCGCCATGCCTTCCTCAGCGCGGATATCTGCACCATCGGCGAGGACCGCTTCATCCGCGGCTGCCTGGAAATTCCGGTGATCGGCCGGCCTGAGCGATTCGTCTGGGGTGTTTGGAGCTCACTCTCGGACCAGAGCCTGCAACGGGCCTACGAGCTTTGGGACGCGGCGGAGATTCCGGCGGACGAACCAGCCCGCTTCGGCTGGTTCAGCAACGAGTTGAAGCATCTCTATGGCGGCCACTCGACCCTCAACCTGAAGGTTCGGATCCGCTTTCGCGCCGGAAGCCTGCGCCCGCTGATCGAGCTGGAGCCAACCGGGCATCCGCTCGCGCGCGAGCAGGCGCAAGGGATCACGCTGGAGCGGGTGCAGGAGATCGCGGCGGCGCTCCTGCACCGTCACTAGGCGATTCCTCCTCGAGCGCGAATACATGCGCCCGACGGCAATCGAGCGTCACGGAGACGGCGGCGCCGGATTGCGGCAGGAAGTCTCCGGGCATCCGCGAATGCAGCGGCCTTCCCGTTCCGTCCACCGCGATCCGGATCAAGGAGGTGCGACCCAAGAGCCTCGCATCGATGACCCGCGCCTGCGTCAGGCCCGGAGCGGCGGCCTCCTGCAGGAGCACGCCCTCGGGCCGGATCAGCGCGATGGCGGCGCTGCCCTCGGGCAGGCCGGCGGCGGGGACGGGGCCCAGCGGCGTTTCGATGCGGCCTTGCGCCACGCGGCCTTCGAACCGCTCGACCTCCCCGAGGAAGGCCGCAACGAAGGCGTTGGCGGGATTGCGGTAGAGCGCCGTCGGCGTGCCGCACTGCACGATGCGCCCCTGCGCCATGACGGCCAGCCGGTCGCCCATCCGCATCGCCTCCTCCGGATCGTGGGTGACGATGACGGCGGCGACGGCGCGCGCCTTCAGGAGGTCCAGGGTCTCGTCGCGCAGCCGGTCGCGCAGACGCGCATCGAGGCCTGAGAACGGCTCGTCGAGAAGCATCAGCCGCGGATCGGGGGCGAGCGCGCGGGCGAGGGCCACGCGCTGCTGCTGCCCGCCGGAGAGGGTGTGGGGATAGGATTGCGCGAACGCCGCGAGGTCGAGCGTCTCCAGCGCGGCGAGGGACCGCCGCCGCCGCTCCGGCGCGCCGAGGCGACGCAGGCCGAAGGCGACGTTCTCCGCCACCGTCAGATGCGGAAAAAGGGCGATGTCCTGGAAGACGAAGCCGAGCCGGCGATCCTCGGGCGCGACCTGGATCCCCCCTCCGGAGACCGTGCGGCCGTCGATGAGGATGGTTCCGATGGCGAGCGGCTCCAGGCCTGCCGCCAGCCGAAGCAAAGTGGATTTGCCGCAGCCCGACGGGCCGACCAGGCTCAGGACCTCGCCGGGAGCGACCGCCATGTCGATGTCGCTGAGGACGGCGGCCGCATCGTAGGCGTGCCCCACACCGCGGAACTCCAGCGCCGGCGCGTTCATGCGCGGCGGTCCCGCACGGTCAAGGAGAATGCCCGGGCCGTGATCGGGCAATGGCGCGGCTCAACAGAATGACAGGCACGATCCCCACCACCACGATCAGCAGTCCCGGCGCGGCCGCGTCGCGCAGCCGCTCGTCCGAGGCCATCTGATAAGCGCGGATCGCCAGCGTGTCAAAGTTGAATGGGCGCAGGATGAGCGTGGCGGGCAGCTCCTTCATGACGTCCACGAAGACCAGCAGCGCCGCGGTGAGCGCGCTCCCCGCCAGGAGCGGCGCATGGACCCGGCAGAGGACGCCGCCCGGTCCTTCGCCGAGCGTCCTGGCCGCGCCGTCCATGCTGAGGGTCACCCGGGCGAATCCCGCCTCGGCCGCGTTCGCCGGGATCGCGAGGAACCGCACGAGATAGGCGAAGACGAGGCCGGCGATGCTGCCGGTGACGATGAGCCCGGCGCCGTGGCCCAGCGCCTGGCGCGCCCAGCCATCCACCGCCGCATCGAAGGCTCCGAAGGCGATGAGGACGCCGACCGCGATCACCGCGCCCGGCACGGCATAGCCCATGCTGGCGAGGCGCACCGCTCCGGCGACCATGCCGCTGCGCCGCCGGCGTTGCGCGTAGGCGAGGACCAGCGCCACGGCCACCGATGCCGCCGCGCTGATCGCCGCCAGGGCGAAGCTGTTCCCGGCGAAATGGAAGAAGCGGGCATCGATGGTGTCCGCCCAGCGCTCCTGCGCCCATTTCGCCAGCACCGCCACCGGCAGGAGGAAGCCGAGCGCCACCGGGAGGAGGCATGCGAGCGAGGCCACCGCCCCGGCGATTCCGGCGAGCCGCCGGGTCGGGAGGGTGCGGTATCGGCCGGTCGTGTGGTGGTAGCGCGCGGCGCCGCGCGACCGGCGCTCGATCAGCAGGAGCCCGGCCACGAAGAGCAGCAGCACGGCGCCGAGCTGGGCGGCCGCCACCGGCTCGCCCATGCCGAACCAGGCCCGGTAGATGCCGGTCGTGAAGGTGTCGACCGCGAAGTAGGACACCGTGCCGAAATCGTTCAGCGTCTCCATGAGCGCCAGCGAAACACCTGCGATGATGCCGGGACGGGCCAGCGGCAGGGTGACTGAGAAGAAGCTGCGCCAGGGCCCATACCCCAGCGTGCGGCTCGCCTCGATGGCGCAGACGGATTGCGACAGGAATGACGCCCGCGCCAGCATGTAGACATAGGGGTACAGCACCAGGGTCATCATCGCCGCCGCGCCGGGGAGGGAGCGGACCGGCGGCAGCCAGTAATCCTCTCGTGACCAGCCGAAGGCCTCGCGCAGCGCGCCCTGCACCGGCCCGGCGAAGTCCAGGAGGCCCGTATAGGTATAGGCGATCACATAAGCCGGCATGGTGAGAGGCAAGAGGAGCGCCCATTCCCAGACGCGGCTTCCTGGAAACCGATAGAAGGTCACCAGCCAGGCGGCGGTGACGCCGAGCACGGCGGTGCCGATGCCCACTCCCGCTCCCAGGAGGAGCGAGTTGACGACGTAGCGGGCGAGCACCGTCTCGGCCAGGTGTCGCCAAACGTCTCCGGCCGGGAGAAGGAGCTGTCCCAGCACCGCGAGGACGGGGAGCGCGATGAGCCCGGCGAGCGCGAGCGGCCCGAGGCTCCAGATATCGAGGCGAAGCCGGCGTCGGGCGGGCGAGGCCGCCCCGGCCGGCGCGATGGCGTCCGCGCCGGGGATGAGGCCCTGCTCAGCCATCGATCCTCCGGCGGCGCCGGCTCATGGCCAGCCGACGCGGTCGAAGATGCGTACCGCCTCCGCATTGTGCCGGCCGAGTTCGGCGAGGTTCAAATCGTCGGCCTTGTACTCTCCAAGGCCGCGCAAGGTCTCGGAGGGCGGGATCCCCGGCTTCACCGGAAATTCCTGGCCCTTCTCGGCATAGATGCGCTGCGCCTCGTCGCCGACCAGGAACTCGAGAAGCTTCACCGCCTCCGCCCGATTGGGCGCACGCGCCGCAACGCAAGCGCCGCTCACATTGACATGCGCGCCGCGGTCCTGCTGGTTCGGCCAGATCACTTTCAGCTTCTGCGCGGCTTCGCGCTCGGCCGCGCTGTCGGAGGTGAGCATCTGCGCGTAGTAGTAGGAATTGGCGATCACGATGTCGCCTTCGCCCGCGGCGGCCGCCTTGATTTGGTCGCGGTCGCCCCCTTGCGGCTTGCGCGCCAGATTGGCGGCGACGCCCTTCGCCCAGGCTTCGGCGGCCTCGGCCCCGTGATGGGCGATCATGGAGGCGAGGAGGGACTGGTTGTAGATGTGGTTGGAGCTGCGCACCAGGATGCGGCCCTTCCATTTCGGATCGGCGAGGTCCTCGTAGGTCTTCAGATCCGCCGGATCGAGTTTTCCGGGGACATAGAAGATGGGGCGGGCGCGAAGGCCCAGTCCGAACCAGGCGCCCTTTGGATCGCGATAGGCTGGCGGTATGGCATCCTCCAGTGTCTTGGAGGAGACGGGCTGGCAGAGCCCATCGGCGGCCGCCGAATAGAGATTGCCCGCATCGGCGGTGAAGAGCAGGTCGGCCGGGCTGTTCACGCCCTCGGCCTTCATGCGCTGCATCAGCTCGCGGGCATCGCCCGTGACGAGGTTGACCCGGATCCCGCTTTCCGAAGTGAAGGCGTCGAGCTGGGGCTTGATCAGCGCCTCCTGCCGCGCCGAGTAGATGTTCACCTCGGCCGCCATCGCGCCGGCGGGCAGCGCGGAGAGGAAGAGGGCGACGCAGCAGGCCTTCATCGATGTCATCGCATTCCCGACCGTTTGATTTTCCTGAAATGAGAATGCCTCGCAATTGCAGGTTTGTCCAGCCCCTCCTTCGAGGACGGTCCCCCGCCGTCCGAACCCGGGCAAAAATGAAGCCGCTCCCCTATTCGGGGAGCGGCTCGGGTCCCTTGCCGGTCCGCAGGTCTATTTCCGGGCGATTTCGATCCGCCGGGGCCGGGGCTGCGCCTTCTCGGATTTCGGCAGGGTGACGGTCAGCAGTCCATTCTCGAATTTCGCCGAAATCCGCTCGCGGTCGACGGAGTCGGGGAGCTGGAACGACCGCTCGAACCGGCCATAGCTGCGTTCGGTCAGGTGATACTGCTTCTCCCTCTCCTCGCGCGATTCCTGCGTCTCGCCGCGGATGGTCAGGACGTCGTCCGCGAGCGAGAGATCGACATCCTCCTGCTTCAGCCCGGGAAGCTCGGCCACGATTTGGATTTCCTTGTCGGATTCCGAGACATCCACCTTCGGGACCATGCCCCCGAAGCGTTGGCGCAGCGGCTGCGGCTCGAAGCCTGCGAAGGGGCCGAGCAGCGAGCCTGAGAAGAAACGGTCGAAGAGCGTATCGATCTCGTTGCGGAGATCGAAAAGCGGATGGGCGGTGCGAGCGGGCTGCTGCTGGCCTTCCCTGCGCGCCACCCCGGTTTGCGTTTGCTGCCGTTCTGCCATGATCCTCTCCAAAGCTGATCGGGTTGGAAGGAACTAAGGGCCTGCGCCGCGTTCGGCGGCGCCTCACCGTGGAGGTAGGAAGCGCCACGGCGGGCACAAGAGGGGTTGCTGGTCGCGCGGAGGTGGTGCGGCGCCACGCCGCAAGCGATTGCGAGTCATGCCGCGGTCGTGATTGAGTCGCGGCGACCACAGGAGGCGCTAAGCCGGGGAGTTCAGGATGTCGTCCTTCAATACGGTCTTTGCTGTTCTGGCCGGCTCACGGAGCGATGCGGCGGTGCTGGATGCGGCCGCGGCGCTGGCCGGCAAGGAGGGCCGCGTATCCGCTCTGGCGGTGCGCAGCGATCCGGTCCGCGTCCTGCCGATGGTGGGGGAGGCGGGCGCGGCGGCCGCCGCCGAACTGATGAGCGTCCTGGAGGAGCAGGCGAAGGCCCGCGCCGCTCGGGCGCGCTCCGGTTTCGAGGCTTGGCGCGCCAAGGCCGGAGCCGTTCGCGCCGAGTTCCAGGAGGCCAAAGGACATCCCTCGGAGACCGCCGCCGCTTTGGCGCGGAATGCGGACGTCGTGGCGGTGGCGCGTCCGCGCGAGGAGGATGAGCCGATGGCGGCGGCCCTGGTGGAGGCGTGCCTGTTCGGATCGGGGCGGCCGGTGCTCATGGTTCCACCGAATCCTCCCAAGAAAATTGGCGCGCGCGTCGGCGTGCTCTGGGACGGAAGCCGAACCGCCGCCCGCGCGCTCGGCGATGCGATGCCGCTGCTGGCCGATGCCCAATCGGTGACGGTGTTCACCGCGGGAGGCGTCGATGAGGAGGTGCCCTCCGCCGACGCGGTGGCGCGCCGGCTGCAAGCGGGCGGCGTCAAGGCCGCGGCCAAAACCGTCGCGGCCTCCGGCGAGGAGGGCCAGGCGCTCGTGGCCGCCGCAGCCGAAGCGGGGTGCGATCTTCTGGTGATGGGCGGCTACGGCCACAGCCGATTGCGCGAAATGATCCTCGGCGGCGTGACGCGGCACATGCT
>DATIDB010000014.1:0-5545 GCA_035456545.1 Alphaproteobacteria bacterium
CAATCGGACTCCACGCCGCCCATCGCGTCGTCCTCGTAGGAAAGAGCGGTGCAGCCGCCGAACCACCAGCCAAGAAGATCCAGGGCATGGACGCCGATATCCATCAGCGCGCCGCCGCCCGAAGCCTGTTTCGTGAAGTAGGACGGTCCGCCGACCGGCCAGTCAAATGGCCCGCCCTCGAAGCAGTGGAAGCGGCGCACCCTGCCGATCGCGCCCGTTTGGACGGCGTCCCGTATCGCGCGTGTTGCGGGGAGGTAACGTCGGATCATGCCGACGGCCAGGACGCGTCCGCCATCTCGGGCAAGCTCGACCACTCTGCGGGCGGCCGCGGCGTCGGTCGCCAGCGGCTTCTCGCAAAGGACCGCGGAGCCGGCCCGCAGCGCCGCCGCCGCCTGAGCGGCATGAAAGGCCGGAGGCGATGCGATGAGGACCAGCTCGGGCGGCGCTGCCGTGATGTCCGCGAAACGGCTGGCGCGACGGGCAAGCGGGAATGTCTCGGCAACGCCGGCCAGGGCGCGCTGATCGGGATCGAACAGGCATTCCACCTTCAGCATACCTTCGGACTGAAGCCGCTGAAGGGCGGGCGCGTGGTAGAGCCTGACCGCCGCGCCGCAACCCGAGATTCCGACGGAAATCGGGCCCTGCCGTATCATCGCCGCGGCTCTCGTCTCCCCTTCGCCGGTCGTGGGCGCGTTTGCGGGCCGGCATCTTCGCCGACCGGGCTCACGGAATCCGCCCGACTGGAACGGGAGCTGTCTCGGCGCAGTGGTCTCACCGGTTCAGGTCGCCGCTGGGCGCGAGTTGCGCGCCTTCCCTCGGATCGAAGCCAGGGCGAGCCGGACGGTCAGGCGCGCAAATGCCCGCCAAGAGACGCTCTCTCCGACCCCGCCCCCTGCGAGGCTCCGAAAAAGGCAGCGCACCGCGCGCCATGAATCCCCGCGCTTGAGATACTCCTCCGCCCATTCAAAGAAATACGTCGAGTAGGCGGCGCGCACGGTGCGATGGTATCGATGCCCGGTATGTGCGTCCATTCTCCTGTAGAAGCTGCCGGTCGTTTGCAGCTTCTGCCACTCCGTGCGCGAGGAGTAGAGGCCGCCCGCATGATAGCGGTAGATCGACATGGTCTCATCGATGTATCCGATCTTGCCGTGCTCGGCTGCGAGGATGTAGAGCGGCCAATCGGTGATGGGAAAAAAGGAATCGTACCAACCGGGAATCTCCGGCAGCGCCGTGCGGCGAATCACCGTCGAAGCGGTGGCGATGAAGTTGCCACGCCAGATATCCTCGATGGTCGAGAACGGCTTCTGTCCCCGCGGCGTCCAGAGCCGCGGCGCCCGGCTGCCGTCCTCATCGATGACTTCCGCATTGTGGAAGCACATGGCGCAGTCCGGATGGGCGTCAAGAAAATCGACCTGCTTCTGCAGCTTGTCCGGAGAGGTCCATAGATCGTCGCCATCCAACAGCGCGACATAGTCTCCACGCGCCGCACGAATCCCGCGCGCGACCACGGCGTTGCTGCGGATGTTCCGGTCCGAAAGGACCAGCCGAATCCGATCCGGATGACGACGGGCATAGTCCAGCACGATCTCGCGGGTCCCGTCGGTCGAGCAGTCCTCGCTCACGAGGATTTCGTAGTCGAACCGAGTCTGCTGCGCCAGTGCGCTGTCGATGGCGGCAGCGATGAACTTCCGGTGATTGTAGGTGATGATGAGCGCGGTAGCCCGCATTGCCAGGCGGCGGTCCTTCCTTGGCGACATCGCCCGCTCTTGCGACCATGCGCAGAGCTGAGAAGATTGTCGCATTGGGCGCGGCACGACCGCCGCCTCCTCCACATAGACTTATACCATGCCGCCCTCCGGCACGAGCTGGTGGCGTCGGCGCAAGCGCGACTATCATAGAGAGTGCGGGAGAGCCTTTCCGCGGAGCCCGAACGTATGATCGGGACCGCTACAGGCGGGAGCGCGGGCCGTCCGAGGCGATGCTTTGGGAGGCCGCCGCCGGCTCGGGCAGGGTATCGGTCGGTGCGGCGGAGGGCGCGTCGGCAAGGCGCGCGACATAGCGCCAGGCCCCGGCCGCGCTCACCGAGAATTCCGGCTTCCAGCCGTCATGCGCCTCCACTGGGCGCAGGCCCCGCTCGAGATTGTCGGCGACGTACCAGCGCTGATCGATCTCGATCAGCAGCACGGCATGCACCTCCCGCGAGGCGCGGCCGGTCATCACCGTCAGACGAAGCTGCGTATCGGAAAAGCCGAGGGCGCGCAGCGCCATGTATTTGGCGATGGCGTAGTCTTCGCAATCCCCGCCGGAGCGCCAGAAGGCGAAAGGCGTCTGCCAGACGTCGCTGCGGCCGAACTGGCGGCGATCGTCTCGGTACGGGCGGGAGTTCATCAGGTCATGGACAGCTTCGGCCCGCGAAAGCGGGGAGCCCCCGTCGATGTCGGCGAGCCGCCCCGCGATTTCCCCGGCTGCGCGCGACGGGCAGCCGGCTCCGCCGAGACAGCCTTCGACGGCCGCGATCTCCTGCGAGAGGCTATCGCCGATCGCGTTCCATTTCGGGAAGTTCTGCCCGGAGGGCAACGACCGCTCGAAATAGGCAAGGAACGGCTGTGCGGCGTGGGCGGGAACGCGGCAGATCCCCGCAATGAGGAGCATGGCCGCAATGATCCAGGTGATTGCCCGCATCGGTCCCGCCCCCGAGTTGGAGCGGCCGATTGTCACCAGTTTGGGTTTGCGCCCCCTGAAGGAGGTTGGCTAACGAACGGTAAAGAACCCGCGGGGAGGGCACGCGCGCGGATCGAAGTATGAGAATTTCTTGTCGCCCATTTGTCGGCGTGCCCGTTCGGCAACACCCCGGCGTGAATCGACGCAAACCCGCCGACCAAATGCAGCCCCAGGGCGCCGCCCGGCCTTTCTCCATATTACGGTTTCCAAGCTCCGAAACGCCTCTCGGGCGGCTCGGCAGGATCTGGAGTACGAGGGATGGATCGCGCAGCGCTTCTGCGTCACATCCTCGAGGGCGCGATCGGCGCCTTCGTTCTCGCAGGCATCGGTTCGCTGGCGATGCTCGCGATCATCTGAGGCCCTTGGAGGGCGGCCAGCGTCCGGTCGACGAACGCCGCGTCGGAGAATCGGATTTCGAGGAAGGTCGTCCTCGTCGCCCAATCGACCAAAGCCGCGAGCTCCGCCGCCCGCAAGGGGCGTCGTATCTGAAGCAGTGTCGCCAGGCGGCGCAATCCTGAGAAGGCGCTCATGGTCTCGGCCCGATCGGGACCAGCCGCGCTGTAGGTCACGAAGCAGACGGCGCCGATCGGAAGCCTTCGACGATCGAGCGCGTCTGTCGGGGCCCAATATCGCACCCATTGGCCGTCGTGGCGCTTGTGCTCGTCCAGGCCCTTCACCTCGGGCGCGAGCGCGGCGGCGGCCTGCATCCCGTCGCGCTTGATGGAGATCGGCATCGGCACGCCGCGCGCGGAGATGTCGCTGCCGAGCAGAACGCAATCGTCGCTGAGATAGGAATATCCCCGCCGCAGCAGAGCCAGGCTCAGCAACGTCTTGCCCGAGCCGCTGTCGCCGGCGAGAAGCGCCGCGCGCTCGCCACGGGCGACTGCGGCGGCATGGACGCTCGCGAGATACGGGGTCGCATCGACCGCGATGCTGAACATGGCCGATTTCAGCGCGGGGAGCGCTTCCTCGGCCGCGCCGCGCCACCATTCGCTCCCGTGCCCGAGAATGGCGCAGTCGTCGCCACAACGGCGTAGCGTCAGATGGTATCCGCGATTGCGAAGCCCGAAGCGGCGCTTCGGCCGCAGATGCGCGAAGGCCAAACCGATCTCCTCGGCGAACCCGGCATCCGGGCAGTCGATGCGGAAAGCCCTTCCCAGAATGTCGAAATCCGCGCTGACGCCTCTGCCGGCGTCGGGCAGCGGCTCGGGCGCGCAGAGTTCCGCCAGAACCTCAGGCCTCCGCCGGCGGACCGGCTCCGCACCGTAAGGCAGCAGCCCCAGCTCCCGCCATTGGGCGAGCAGGCTCCGATAGGGCCGCAGATCGTTCTCGGCGCCGCCGAGATCCCCCCGCAGCCTGGCGATCACCGCCTCGTCGCTGCCGCTGCTCTCCGCGATGCAATAGCAGTAGCTCGCGGATGCATCTAAAAAGAGCACCCCGGCCATGCCAGGATGGTGCAGGATCATGCCCTCATCGAGCGCGAACTTGACGATCGGGTGGGGACTCTTGGCCGACATCCTGGGCGAGTGAGACATGGGGCGCGTCGCCCGTAATCTACATCGCTCCGGTCGGCCGGGATCGACCGGAGCGACGGTAAACCGGGGGAGATGGGCGACTAATTGGGGGAAGCCGTGGGCAAGGCGCTCAAGCCCAGTCAAAGGATAGATCTGCTATCCCGTCTCCTGCGTTTCGACCTCACGGACGCGGACGCCGCGAGGATGCGCGAGGAGCTTCGGCGCGCCGAGGCTTGGCCAGAGCTGGCCGAAGAAGCCATGCGGCATCTGGTGGCGCCGCTCCTTTACCTGCGCGGCACGGGGCACGGATTGCTGCAGGGCGCTCCGGCGGAGTTCACCGAGTTCCTCGAGCTGGCGCACCGGCTGAACGGGGAGCGCAACCGACGCATGCGCGAACAGGCGCTTGCCTTGACGCAGGCAATGGAAAGCCACGGCCTTCGCGCCATCGCCCTTAAGGGAGCGGCGATCGCCTTCGATGCGCCCGTCGAAGGCGGGCCGCTGATGAGCGATATCGATCTTCTCGTCTCGTCTCGCGAAACGGACAAGGCCCTCGCCGTCGCCGCCTCGCTCGGCTATGCGTCGTCCCGATCGGATCCGGAGGGCCACTCGACGGTGCTGAGCCACCCGGACGGCATGGCCTCCATCGACTTGCATCACGACGTCGGGCCGCAGAAAGATCTCCTCGACGCAGAGGAGGCGATCGAGCGCGCGGAGCGTCCTGCGGGCTCCGCCTTCTGGCGACTCCAGCCGAGCGACCAGGCGATCCACAACATCTATCACGCGCAAGTCCAGAACCGTTGCTACGAGCTTGCGCTCCTGCCCTTGCATCAGCTCTGCAATTTCGGCCTTCTGCTGGAGCAATGCGACGGACGCGTCGATTGGGACCTGGTCCGCCGCCGCTTCGAGCGGTCGGGATACCGTGCCCATCTTGCGGCGCATCTTCACCTCGCGGAGCGGCTCCTCGGCATCCGAGCCGCGCACGGGATCGCCTTCGGTTGGCGCGAAACGGTGCATTTCCGGCGGATGATGCTGCAGCTCGATTGGCCTTGGTTGCACGACCTGGTGACCTATCCGGCAATCCTGACCCACCAGGCGACGCAGACCCGCATCGCCTACAGACGCGCCAGGGGACTGCGGGCGCAGTCCCCTGCCGTTGCGGTCGCGAGCGCCATTCTGAACGGATTGCGCCGTCATCGTGGCGCAAGCCTTTCCAAGTTCATGGATGTGCACAAACGGCGCTTCGGGCGCAGGTAGAGGTCAGTCCGCCGGTTTGCGACGGGGTCTTGTCGGCTCGGGAAGCGGGCGTTCCA
>DATIDB010000015.1:0-3815 GCA_035456545.1 Alphaproteobacteria bacterium
AGCACGCACCCTCTCGCCCGCGCGCTCGCCCGCGCCTGTCCGGAGGTTCGCGCCGCCGCGGGCACGCGCGAGGCGCCGGGCTGCGGGATCGAGTGGGACGGGCCATCGGGCCCGGTGCGGCTCGGGCGGGCCGAGTGGTGCGGCATCGCGCAACCGGGCTCACAACCTTATCCCGAATTGTGGCTTGCGGAGCCGGGCCGCGCGCCGATGCGCTTCCGCTTCAAGGACCGGTTGCGCCCCGACGCCGTGGACACCGTCGCCGCGCTGACGCGCGAAGGCTACGACGTCCGGCTGGTTTCGGGGGACCGCATTCCCGCCGTGGTCTCCATGGCCAGGGAGGCCGGCATCGAGACCTGGTCCGCCGAAGTCGGGCCGGACGGAAAGGCCCGTCTCCTTCAGGCCGTGAAGGCCGAGGGGCGGCGGGTGCTGATGGTCGGCGACGGGCTCAACGACGCGCCCGCGCTGGCGGCGGCGAGCGTCTCGATGTCGCCGGCGAGCGCGGCCGAGATCAGCCAGATCGCGGCCGATGCCGTGTTTCAGGGCGAGCGCCTGATGCCGGTCGCGGAGACCTTGGCCACCGCGCGGCGCGCAGGCCGGCTGGTGCGGCAGAATCTCGCGCTCAGCCTCGCCTACAATCTTCTCGCCGTGCCGCTCGCCGCGACGGGCTGGCTCACGCCCCTGATCGCGGCTGCGGCGATGTCGAGCTCGTCCGTGCTGGTCATCGCCAACGCGCTGCGGATCGACCGCCGCGCGGGGAGGGAGGCGGCATGACGATCCTGCTCTACCTCATCCCGGCCGCGCTGGCCTTGGGCGCGCTCGGCCTCGCCGCGTTCCTCTGGTCGCTCAAGTCGGGACAATACGAGGACCTCGACGGCGCCGCGCAGCGCATCCTCTTCGACGACGACGCGCCGCTGCCCGATCCGAAGCGACGGGGTCGGGAGCGGGACCGCCCAGATCAAAACACCCGATTGATCAGCGACAGCTCGAACTGGAAGGGCAGGACCACGCGCGCCTGATCGCCGGGGAAGTCCTCCGGCAGCGGCGGCACCGGCGAAGCGCGGCCGAGCATGGCGACGACGGCCTGGTCGAGCCCCGGATAGCCCGAGCTTTTGCGGATCTCGGTGCTGAGGATCGTGCCGTCCCGCGCGATGACGAAGGCGAGGACCACCTCGCCCTCCTCCTTCCGCCGCTTGGCGTCCGGCGGGTATTCCATGCGGCTTTCGATCCATTTGCGCAGGCGCTTCAGGTAGTCGTCGCCCGCGCCGAAGCCCGTTCCGGCCAGCGCCGCCTTGCCCGAGCCGCTTGCGCCGCGCCCAACGCCTTGCGCGCCCGAAGCGCCGGCGCTCGCCGCCGCCCCCGGAGCGCCCTGGCCGCCGGGCCCGGCCGCCTGCCGGGTCTCGGGCGCACGCTCGAGGGCGGGGGCCTGGGCCGGTCGGGCCTGCGGGTCCGGAGCGCGCGCGATCTCCTCGGCGGGCGGGGCGGGCGAGGGCGTCGCATCGGGGACCGGCGCGGGGCTTGGAAGCGCGGCCGCTTGGGCCGGCGCCGAGGCGACCGGCGGCGTCGGCTTGCGAATCGGCAGCGGGGCCGGCGCCGGAGCAGGCGCCGCATCGGCGATTTCGTCGGGCGCCGGAATCGGGGGCGCGGGCTCCGGCTCGACGACGGCCGGCACTTGCATCGGCATCGCCTCCGCCGCTTCGACCGGCGGAGCGATCGCCGCGCTTGGCGCCGGCGCTGAGGCAGCCTCGACCGGCTGAGGTCCTTGAAGCGGCGCGGCGCTGCTGAATTCCGTTCTGCCGCCTCCGGCCGAACCGCCGGCCAGCCCCGCATCGCCGGACTCCACGAGCTCCACGAGGATCGGAGGAGACTCCTCCGTCCGCTCCCGCAGATACGCCGCGAGCGCGAGCAAGAGAAGGATCGAGGCGTGCAGAGCCATCGACGCCAGCACGGCGCGCCGTCTCAGCCGGCGGTCCGGCCTTGGCTGGATCCGCTCTACGGCGAGGGACCCGGCCCAGGTCGATGATGCGAAGGAAGGAGGCTTCCGCTCGGACGGCTGTGACGGCATCGCTTTCGTCAGTTGCTGGTCTGGGCCTGCCGGATGAGCTTGTGGCAGGGGCTGTCCTCGCCGAGGCCCAGCTCGATCATCGGCAGGAGCGCGGCGAGCGGGGTCAACAGCGCGCCGAGCACGGCCGCCGCGGCGCCGCGCGCGATGGCCTGGGACGGATCGATGCCGAATTGCGGATCGCCGAGACGACCATTGATCAGCACCGGCGTGCGCGCGGCGAGCAGGCTGGGGTCCTTCGGATGCGCCTCCAGCTTCAGGTCCATCTTCTCGCTGCCGAGATCGATCTCGCCCTCGCCGGTGACGTTCGTGTCGGTTGTGTCCACCACGAATGTCTGCGTCTTCAGCACTCCGTCGCTCAGCTTGAAATCGGCGACGGCGCAGCGGACCGGAACCGGCCGATCCTCGCCGATGACGAAGCCGAGCGCCTCGGCGATGTCGATGCCGACGATCTCCAGCAGCAGGTTGCTCAGCTTGCCGCCGGACATGACGATCACCGCTCCGCCGTCGCCGTTGTCGAGAATCTCCGCCGTCGAGCGGCCGCGCCCGTTCAGCTCGATCCGTCCGCCGAACACGCCGCCCATCTCCTCGGCGAACTCCGAATCGCGGAAGAACTCCGCCAGCTTCACCGAGCGGATCTTCAGATCCGTGCCGACGGCCGGCACCTCTTCGCGTCCGTCCAGCACGAGCGTTCCTTCGATCCTCCCGCTCGCCACGCCGAAGGACAGCGGCTCGACTGTCAGGCGGCCGTTATCGAGACGGAATTTCGCCTTGAAGTCCTGCATCGGCAGCGAGGGCGCGATGACGTCCTTGCCGACCAGGCTGACGGTCATGTCCATGGCGCGCAGCCGCGTCAGGTCGATCTTCGTGTCGGGAAGGATGCGCCCGCTCTCCTTGCGCTCCTCGGCCTCCTTCTTCTGCTCGGCCGAGGCGGTCTCGTTCGGGCCCGTGGCGGGCGGCGCCCCGATGAGAGTCGCCAGATCGTCGAAATCGAGCCGCTGGGAAACGAGATCGGCCGTCACCTTCGGACGCTCGCCTCCGGTGTCCAGGGCGACCTCGCCCGACAGGTCGCTGTCGCCGATATCGCCCTTCATTTCCGAGAACGTCCAGCTCTCGCCCTTGCGCTGGAGCAGGCCGGAAAGCCGATAGGGAGGCGTCTTCGGCAGCGGAATCCCGAAGATCGGGAACAGCTCGGCCAAATCCGGCCCGGAAAGGTCGAGCCGGATGTCGAGCCCCTCCATCTTGATCGGATCGCCCATCGTGCCCTCGACCGTGCCTTTGGTCTTGCCGATGCTTGTATCCACATGGATGGGATACGGGTCGGAGGGATCGCGGAGCTGCAGCAAGGATCCGGCGACGAGGTTCAGGCGGAACGGCTTGCCTTCGAAGGAGCCTTCCCCGTCCAGCCGCACCTCCTCCTTTCCGCTCGCCGTGCCGGTCGCGGTGTCGACCTTGCTCGCCAGGTCGATGCCCTGCGCCGGGTCCTTGTAGAGCAGACGGCCGTCGCGAATCACCAGCCGCCCGATGACCGGGAACTCGGTGCGGTCATCCGGGCTCACAGCCTCCGTCGCCGCGGCCGCGTCGGGGTTCTGGCTGAAGTCCCAGTTGGTGGCTCCGTCCTTCCTGCGCTCCAGGAGCAGCTTGGGGCGGGTCACGATCAGCTCCGGCAGCACCAGCGGGCCATGCAGCAGCGAGGCGAGCTTGAAGGAGAACTCGACGCGCTCGGCCGCGCCCATGACCGGGTCGCTCCCCCAAT
>DATIDB010000016.1:0-2393 GCA_035456545.1 Alphaproteobacteria bacterium
ATGCGGCACGGCCAGGCGCATTTCGCCCGAGCGCTCTATGAGGGAATCGCCTTCTCGATCCGCGACCTCCTGGAGACGGCGAAGGGGTTCGGCCTCTCATTCGGCGCGACGCGGCTGATCGGCGGGGGCGCGCGCAGCGCCACCTGGCGGCAGATCATGGCGGACGTGACGGGCCTCGAGATCGAAAAGCCGGAGAACGGCGATGCGTCCTACGGCGCCGCGCTGCTGGCGGGGATTGGCGTGGGCGCCTTCGCCTCGCCCGAGGACGCAGTCGCGCGCTGCGTGCGCATCGCCGATCGCGCGGAGCCGGACCCTGATCGGCGCCGCTTCTATTCGGATCTTTTCGCCATCTACAAGGATGCGCAGGCCGCGCTCGCGCCCCTCGACCACCGGCTGCACAAGCTGGTGGCAGGCTGAGCGTCTAGGTCCCGGCGCGGTCGTCGATCACATAGGCGGCGGTGATGCCGCCATCCACCGAATAAGCCGCGCCCGTGACGTAGGAGGCCTCGTCGGAGGCGAGGAACAGCGCGACCGCCGCCACCTCCTCCACCGTCCCGAGCCGCCCCATCGGCATGTAGCGCCGCCGGCTCTCCCATTTCTCGGGCGTGTCGAAAAAGGCCTCGGTCATCGGTGTGCGCACCGGTCCCGGGCAGATCGCGTTGACGCGGATGCCGCGCCGACCGTAGACGACCGCCAGCTCGCGCGTCATGGCGACGACCCCGCCCTTCGCCGCCGTGTAGGCGATCTGCGGGAAGGCGGAGCCCACGAGCGCCACCATCGAGGCGTTGTTGACGATCGCTCCGCCGCCGGCGCGCAGCAGCGCCGGGATGCCGAACTTGCAGCAGAGGAAGACGCCGGTGAGGTCCACCGCCAGCGTCCTCTCCCAGACCGCAAGCGGCGTGTCGGTCGCGTCGTTGTCGCCGGGCAGGACGACGCCGGCATTGTTGAAGAGCGTGTCGAGGCCGCCGAGCTTCCGCTCGGCCTCAGCGATCATCGCCGAGCAGCTCGACTCGCTGGAGACGTCGCCGGCGACCGCAACCGCGCGGCCGCCCGCCCCGGCGATCTCCGCCGCGACCGCCTCGGCGGCGTCGCTGCGGATGTCCGCCGCCGCAACCGCCGCGCCCTCGCGCGCGAAGCCGAGCGCCGCGGCGCGACCGATGCCGCTGCCGGCCCCCGTGACCAGCGCACGCTTGCCTTCAAGCCGTCCCGCCATGCCTCGCCCTCTTTCGCCTTACTCCGACTGCGGAGCCGCGAGCTTGCCGCAGCCCCCGAGGGTTCGGCAACTTCGCAGTTGAGGGGGCGCAAAAGCGCGGGCTAGCCTCTGCCCTTCCAAGAAGCCTGAAAGCTCGAACAGGAGTAGAGGCTAAAAAGCTATGGCCAAGGACGATCGCATCTCCGAGGCGGTGAAGGCGCTGCGCGGGGACGGCATCCAGTATCTGCGCTTCGAGCTGCCCGACCTGCACGGCACCTCGCGCTCCAAGCTCGTTCCCATCGACGCGGTCGAAGGCTATGCCCGGCGCGGGCTGAACCTCTACGGCGGCACGCTGGGGCTCGACACCGCATCGAATGTGGTCTCGGGGACCGGCCTCAACGAGGAGATCAACTACGCCGACACCAAGCTCTTCCCCGATTTCGACACCGTGCGGAGGATTCCCTGGCAGGCCAACGCGGCGAAGGTGATCTGCGACGTGCACCATCTCGACGGGACGCCTCTGAACGGGTCGCCGCGCATGGTCCTGAAGACGCTCCTCTCCGAAGCCGCAGAGATGGGGTTCGATGTGGTGATGGGGCACGAGTTCGAGTTCTATCTGCTCGATCGCGACACGCGGCAGCCGCTTTTCGGCGGGTATCAGATCTTCAACTCGACGCGCAATCTCTATGTGGACGCGGTCCTGCGCATGCTGGACCACCTGCGTGCGGTCGGCATCGACATCATCACCCATAACTGCGAATACGCGCCCTCGCAGTTCGAGATCAATTACGGGCCGGCGAAAGGCATCGCCGCCGCCGACAAGGCCTTCACCTTCAAGAACGCGGTCAAGGAGCTGGCGCATCGGGAAGGCTATCTCGCCACCTTCATGTCCAAGCCTTTCGCCAGTTCGGCGGGCTGCGGCTGCCACGTGCATGTCAGCCTCATCGATCGAAAGTCGGGAGCCAACGCCTTTCTCGACGAAGCCGACCCCGACGGCCTTTCCGCGGCGGCGCGGTCGTTCTGCGCGGGCATAATCGCGCATGCGCGCGCGATGATGCCGCTGATCGGCCCGACCCCGAATTGCTATCACCGGCTGAAGCCGCATACCTTCGCGCCATCGAACATCAGCTGGGGGATCGAGGACCGCACCGCGCTGGTGCGCACCAAGGCGAGCCGCGACGAGGCGACCCATCACGAGATG
>DATIDB010000017.1:0-15170 GCA_035456545.1 Alphaproteobacteria bacterium
GCGGCTGCTAGTTGATCGCGTCCTTGAGGCCCTTGCCCGCCTTGAACTTCGGTTGCTTGGAGGCGGGGATCTGAATCTTCTCGCCGGTGCGCGGGTTGCGTCCCTCGGACGCCGCGCGCCGGGCGACGGTGAAGGTGCCGAAACCGACCAGCCGCACCTCGTCGCCCTTCTTCAGGGCGTCGGTGATGGCGTCGAACACGCCATCCACGGCGCGGGTCGCATCGGTGCGCGACATCCCGGTCTGGGTCGAAACGACACCCACGAGGTCATTCTTGTTCACGATAAAGCCCCCTATACGGACTATGATGGGATTTTCGGGCAATGCTGGCGCTAATGCGGCGGCAAGTTTAGTGGCCCCGGTCGCGCTGCGTCAATCGCGAAACCTGCCTTTTCCCCAGCTTTCCGGCCGGTTTTCGCGCGCGAGTGACGCAACTGCGAACAAATCGGCGCCGCGACCATGCCGATTGCGCTCCTCGCGTAAAGGATGCGCAAAGGGGCGCTCCCGTCGATGGGAACGCCCCTTTTACCCGAACCGGGAATGACCGCGGCGCAAGTGGGACCGTCAGTGCGTGACGACCCCGTGCTCGCTTCCGGTCGTCGGCTTGACCGCTTCGACCTCGGCCGGCTCGACCCAGTCGATCGGCGTCAGCGGCCGAACCAGCGCGGTTCGCAGCACCTCGTCCACCGAACCCATCGGAAGGATCTTGAGCCCGCGCTTCACATTGTCGGGAATCTCCGCCAGGTCCTTCTCGTTCTCCTTCGGGATCAGGACGGTCTTGATGCCGCCGCGCAAGGCCGCCAGCAGCTTCTCCTTCAACCCGCCGATCGGCAGCACGCGACCGCGCAGGGTGATCTCGCCGGTCAGCGCGATGTCGCGCCGCACGGGGATCGCCGTCAGCACGGACACGATCGAGGTCACCATCGCGATGCCTGCCGAGGGGCCATCCTTCGGCGTCGCGCCCTCCGGCACATGCACGTGGATGTCCTTCTTCTCGAAGATGGTCGGCTTGATGCCGTAGTCGATCGCCCGGCTCTTCACGTAGCTCTCGGCCGCCTGCACCGATTCGCGCATGACGTCGCCGAGCTTGCCGGTGGCCGTGACCTTGCCCTTGCCGGGCACCGTCACCGCCTCGATCGAAAGCAGCTCGCCGCCGACCTCGGTCCAGGCCAGGCCCGTGGTCATGCCGACCAGGTCCTCCAGCTCCGCCTCGCCGAAGCGGTAGCGACGCACGCCGGCGTATTTCTCGAGGTTGCGGCGCGTCAGCGATATGTGCTTCACGTCGCGCGAGAGAATCTCCTTGATCGCCTTGCGCGACAGGTTCGCGATCTCGCGCTCCAGGTTCCGCACGCCCGCCTCGCGGGTGTAATAGCGGATCAGGTCGCGCAACGCCTCGTCGCTGATCGACCACTCGCCCTTCTTCAGCCCGTGCTCCTTGAGCTGCTTGGGGATGAGATGGCGCTTGGCGATCTCCACCTTCTCATCCTCGGTGTAGCCGGGGATGCGGATGATCTCCATGCGGTCGAGCAGCGGCTGCGGCATGCGCAGCGTGTTCGCCGTGGTCACGAACATCACGTCGGAAAGGTCGTAGTCGACCTCGAGGTAATGGTCGTTGAAGGTCGAGTTCTGCTCGGGGTCGAGAACCTCCAGCAGAGCCGATGAGGGATCGCCGCGCCAGTCCGAGCCGAGCTTGTCGACCTCGTCGAGAAGGAAGAGCGGGTTGGAAGACTTCGCCTTCTTCATCGCCTGGATGATCTTGCCCGGCATGGAGCCGATGTAAGTCCGGCGATGGCCGCGGATCTCCGCCTCGTCGCGAACGCCGCCGAGCGACATGCGTACGAAGTTGCGCCCCGTCGCCTTGGCGACCGATTTGCCGAGCGAGGTCTTGCCGACGCCCGGGGGCCCCACGAGGCACAGGATCGGGCCCTTGAGCTTGCGCATGCGCTGCTGCACGGCGAGGTATTCGAGGATGCGCTCCTTCACCTTCTCGAGCCCATAGTGGTCGGCGTCGAGAACCTTTTCGGCCAGGTTGATGTCGCGCTTGATCTTGGTCGGCTTCGACCAGGGAATCGACAAGAGCCAGTCGAGGTAGTTGCGCACGACCGTCGCCTCGGCCGACATCGGGCTCATGGTGCGGAGCTTCTTCACCTCCGCCAATGCCTTCTCGCGCGCCTCCTTCGACAGCTTGGTCTTCTGGACCCGATCCTCGATCTCGGCGATCTCGTCGCGCCCGTCCTCCCCTTCGCCCAGCTCCTTCTGGATCGCCTTGAGCTGTTCGTTGAGGTAGTACTCGCGCTGCGTTTTCTCCATCTGCCGCTTCACGCGGTTGCGGATCCGCTTCTCCACCTGGAGCACGCCGATCTCGCTCTCCATGAAGGCGTAGACGCGCTCCAGCCGGTCGCTCACCGCGTCGAGCTCCAGGAGCTCCTGCTTCTCCGGGATCTTGAGCTGGAGATGCGAGGCGACGGTGTCGGCGAGCTTGCTCGGATCGTCGATCTGGTTGATCGAGACGAGCACCTCGGGCGGAATCTTCTTGTTCAGCTTGATGTACTGCTCGAACTGCGTGATCACGGTGCGCGCCAGCGCCTCGTGCTCCTGCGGATCGCCGGTGCGGTCCTGCATCGGCTCGGCGACCGCCTGGAAGAACAGCTCGTTGTCTGCGAATTTCAGGATGCGGGCGCGCTGATTGCCCTCGACCAGCACCTTGACCGTGCCGTCCGGCAGCTTCAGGAGCTGCAGCACGGTCCCGACCGTCCCGACCATGAAGATGTCGTTGACCGAGGGATCATCCTGTGCGGCGTTCTTCTGCGCCACCAGGAGGATCTGCTTGTCCTCCTTCATGACGTCCTCGAGCGCGCGCACGGATTTTTCGCGGCCGACGAAGAGCGGCACGATCATGTGGGGAAAGACCACGATGTCGCGCAGCGGCAGGATCGGGTACAGCGAACCTCTAGGTGATTCCAACATTTGACCTCTGGTCTCGAGGCGGGAGCGGCCGGCGGGAAGCTGGCGCCCCGGTGGGTCCAGGCTCTCCCTTCCCACCAGCGAATAAGGTGGGCCTTTGGAGCTTCGGGTTCAAGCGGCGCAAGCTGTTCGCGGGAAAACGGAGCTAGGCTGTTGCGCCGGTGTCGCCGCGGCGGTCGGAGTAGATATAAAGGGGCTTGGCCCGTCCTTCGACCACTTCACGGTTGATGACCACCTCTTCCACGCCCTGGAGGTTCGGCAGCTCGAACATCGACTCGAGCAGGATGCCCTCCATGATGGATCTGAGGCCGCGCGCTCCGGTCTTGCGGGCGATCGCCTTGTGGGCGATGCCCTTCAACGCGTCCTCGGTGATCTGGAGTCGCACGTCCTCCATCTCGAAGAGGCGCTGATACTGCTTGTTGAGGGCGTTCTTCGGCTTGGTGAGGATTTCCACCAGCGCCTTCTCGTCGAGGTCCTCCAGGGTCGCGACCACTGGCAGGCGACCGACGAACTCCGGGATGAGGCCGAATTTCAACAGGTCCTCGGGCTCGATGTCGCGCAGGATCTCGCCGGTCTGGCGCTCGTCGGGCCCGCGCACATCGGCGCCGAAGCCGATCGCCGAGCCCCGCCCGCGCGAGGCGATGATCTTCTCGAGGCCCGCGAACGCGCCCCCGCAGATGAAGAGGATGTTCGTCGTGTCGACCTGCAGGAACTCCTGCTGCGGATGCTTGCGGCCGCCCTGCGGAGGCACCGAGGCGATCGTGCCTTCCATGATCTTCAGGAGCGCCTGCTGCACGCCTTCGCCGGAGACGTCGCGCGTGATCGACGGGTTGTCCGACTTGCGGCTGATCTTGTCGACTTCGTCGATGTAGACGATGCCGCGCTGCGCCCGCTCCACATTGTAGTCGGCCGACTGCAGGAGCTTGAGGATGATGTTCTCCACGTCCTCGCCGACATAGCCCGCTTCGGTCAGCGTGGTGGCGTCGGCCATCGTGAAGGGCACGTCGATGATGCGCGCCAGCGTCTGGGCGAGCAACGTCTTGCCGCAGCCCGTCGGCCCGATCAGCAGGATGTTGGATTTCGCCAGCTCGACGTCGTTGTTCTTGGCGCCGTGGGCGAGCCGCTTGTAATGGTTGTGAACGGCGACCGAAAGCACACGCTTTGCGTGATCCTGGCCGATCACGTAGTCATCGAGCACGTTGCAGATGTCGCGCGGGGTCGGAACGCCGTCCCGGGACTTGACCAGCGTGGTGCGGTGCTCTTCACGGATGATGTCCATGCAGAGCTCGACGCACTCGTCGCAGATGAATACGGTCGGCCCGGCGATCAGCTTGCGCACTTCATGCTGGCTCTTGCCGCAGAACGAGCAATAAAGCGTGTTCTTTGAGTCGCCGCCGCTCGACTTATTCATAAGGTCTCCGTAGGCCAGCGCGCATGCGGGGCCATGTTAGTTCCGCGGTGAACACTCACACAATGACAAAATGGTGAGGGAATCCCTAACGTTCCAGCCGTTCTCGGCAGTTTGGACCGCAGATGAGGCAACGCCGCCTCCTCCCTCTGGGAGGGCGGCCGGACCCTAAGCCGACGGGTCAGCGCCCGCCAGCGGGCGAGTCGTCCCGCGGCGGCCGATTCTGGACCACCTCGTCGATCAGGCCGAAGGACTTGGCCTCCTCGGGCGAGAGGAATTTGTCCCGCTCCATCGCCTCCTCGATCACCTTGACCGTCTGGCCGGTGTGCTGGGCGTAAATTTCGTTAAGACGCGAGCGGGTCTGCAGGATTTCCTTGGCGTGGATCTCGATATCCGTGGCCTGGCCCTGGAACCCGCCCGAGGGCTGGTGGATCATGATCCGGGAGTTCGGCAGGGTGTAGCGCTTGCCCTTCGCCCCGGCGGCCAGGAGAAGCGAGCCCATCGACGCCGCCTGGCCGATGCAGAGGGTCGAGACCGGCGGGCGGATGTACTGCATGGTGTCGTAGATCGCCAGGCCGGATGTGACGACCCCGCCAGGAGAGTTGATATAGAAGGCTATGTCCTTGTTCGGGTTCTCGGATTCCAGGAACAGAAGCTGCGCGCAGATGAGGCTGGCCACCCCGTCGTTCACCGGGCCGACCATGAAGATGATCCGCTCCTTCAACAGGCGCGAATAGATGTCATAGGCCCTCTCGCCCCGGTTGGTCTGCTCGACCACCATGGGAACGAGGTAGTTCATGTAGGTTTCGACCGGATCGCGCATCGCCTCGCCTTCAGCTCTTGGATGCCGCAGCCTGGAATTCCTCGTTCAGCTCCTGGGGAGTCACCTTTCGTTCCGTCGGCTTGGCCAACTCCAGGATGAAATCGATGATCTTGTCCTCATAGATGGGGGCGCGAAGGCGCGCCACCATCTCCGGATTCTTTTGGTAGAACTCGAACACTTGCCGCTCCCGGCCCGGGAACCGCCGCGCCTCGTCCAGGACGGCCCGGTTCAGCTCCTCGGCGGTAACCTGAATATTGTTCTGCCGACCCACTTCCGAAAGGAGGAGGCCGAGCCGGACCCGCCGCTCGGCGATGGCCCTGTATTCCGTCCGCAGCCCCTCCTCGGATTTCGCGGCATCCTCGGGGTCGAGCCGACCCTCTTTCCGGTCCGCGTCAACCTGCTTCCAAATCTCGTCGAACTCGGACTCCACCATCCCCGCGGGGACCGGGAAGTGATGCCGCTCGGCAAGCGCATCCAGGAGGCCGCGCTTCATGCGCACGCGCGCCAGCGAAGCGTATTGCGCCTGGATCTGCTCGCGCAGCCGCCCCCGCAACTCCTCGAGGTCCTTGAGCCCCACCGCCTTCGCCAGCTCGTCGTCGATGGCCGGCTCGATCGGCTCGCGGATTTCCTTGACCGTGACCTGAAACGTCGCCTCCTTACCGGCGAGATCGGCGTTCTGGTACTCGGCCGGGAACGTGACCGGCACCGTCCGCTCCTCGCCCGCCGCGGCGCCGATGAGCTGGTCCTCGAAACCGGGGATGAAGGATCCGCCGCCCAGTTCGAGATGGTAGTCCTGTGCGCTGCCCCCGGCGAACTCCGTCTCTCCGAGGCGGCCGACGAAATCGATCACCAGGATATCGCCGGACTTGGCGGCGCGCGACTCCTTGATCGGTTCGGCGCGCCGGTTGCGCGCGGCGACGCCTTTCAGCGCCTCCTCAACCTCGCTCTCCGGAACGTCGACCGCCAGCTTCTCGATCTGCAGCGCGGAGAAATCGACTGGCTCGATCTCCGGCAGAAGCTCCAGCGCCATGGTGTATTCGAGGTCTTCGCCTTCGTTGAACTTGGCGATCGACACCTTCGGCTGCATCGCGGGGCGCAGGCCGCGCGAGCGAATCGTCTCGGCCGAGCTGTCCGACACCGCCTGCTCCAGCACCTCTCCCATCACCGAGGAGCCGTAGCGCTTCTTCAGGAGCGTCGTCGGCACCTTGCCGGGACGGAACCCCGGCAGGCGCGCGGACGCCGCCAGGCGCGTCAGGCGCTCGGCGATCTTTCGGTCGATGTCCGCCGCCGGCACGACCACCTTGAATTCGCGCTTGAGGCCGTCGGCCAGGGTTTCGGTCACCTGCATGTCGTCTGCTCGTTCGCTGGAATGCGGAGGCCCGCCGCCTGTCGTCCTGGCGGTTGTCGCTCGGGCTTCCCCTGCTTTTCGCCGGAGCCGCGCATTGATCGAGATGGTCAGCGCGGGCGGGGAGGAGATGGCAGGATTTCGCCTGTCCGTCAAGCGGCCCGGGCGGCGGGGCGACGCAAGGACCCGACGCTTCGCGCTCGCGCCCGTAGGATGCGCGCTGGAGGCCGCGTGAACGTCGCCTGCCCCGGCGGGTTCCGAGCCTGGGGATCGATTTCGGCGGATATCCCCTGCGAATTGCGAGGATAACTTTGCCGGCGATGCCGGCTCCGGGGCCATCGTCGCATCGGGCTGCGAGGGTCTTTGCAAACGATCGGCGCAGTCCTATTAATTTCGCCGGCTTGCGGGCGTGGCGGAACTGGCAGACGCGCCAGGTTTAGGTCCTGGTGTCCTCGCGACGTGTGGGTTCAAATCCCTCCGCCCGCACCATCGCCGGACAGGCGCCTCGACAGACCCTCTGTGCGAGACGCCTTCGCTCAGGCTGCGACGGTCGTCTCGACGGGCTCTGCGTAGAATTCGGTGAAGGAGGACAGCGCCAACACGCGCGGCCCGTCCTCGAACGCGAACCGCGACCGCTCGAAAGAGACCGCGAAGCGGACATGCGGAATGCCGCATGGGCCCGGCGCAACAGAGATCACCCGCGCTTTTTCGACCATTTGGTCGGCGTGAACGCGGCGGAAGACCGCGCCGACACGCACCGTGTCCTGTCTATTGGACCGCGACGAACGACTGAAGCCGAGCATCAACCACCCCCCGCAGCCCGGCGACGCCGTTTCGCTGGGCAGCTCATGGATTTACTCGGGAATTCTAATAAAGTTGATCTAGATTGGCAAGAAGAGAGTACCACCTTAAGAGAAAAATTTCCCTATCATCGCCGAAGGCGGGCAAGCTGGGCGGGAAGCGCCCCCGGCAGATCCTCGGCAATTAGCCCTGGTCCTATCGCCGTTGCAGCCGCGCCGTGCAGCCAAGCCGCGGCACAGGCGGCCTCCAGGGGCGGCATGCCTTGCGCCCGCAGCCCGAGGATCATTCCGGCCAGCACGTCCCCGGCGCCGCCGGTGGCGAGCTCGGCGGGGGCATTTGCGTTGATGACGGCGCGTCCGTGCGCATCGGCGATGACCGTGTCCGCGCCTTTGAGCAGGATCGTGCAGCCCGCCTCGGCAGCCGCCGCACGCGCGCGCTGAAGTTTGCCGCCGATCGCCTTGAACAGGCGAGGAAATTCACCCTCATGGGGGGTGAGGACCTCCGCCCCGGTCAGCGCTCCCAAGAGGTCCGCCGGCCGAGCCGAGAAGACCGTCAGGGCGTCGGCGTCCAGCACGAGCGGCTTGCCGCCGGCGAGCGCCGCCAGCACCCGGGCGCGCGTGCTCGCCTCCATGCCGGCTCCCGGGCCGATCAACATCGCCGTCACGCGCGGATCGTCGAGGATCGCTTTCGGGATTGTCCCGTCCGACGGCAAGGGCCGGACGATGTGCCCGGGCGCGGCCAGGGCATAGATCGGGACCGCTTCCGGCGCGGCGAGAATCGTCAGCAGGCCCGCGCCCATCCGCCTTGCCGCTTCCGAGGCCAGCCGCGCCGCTCCGGTCATTTGCGGCCCGCCGCAGATCACCGCGTGCCCACGGCTGTATTTGTGGTCGCTCAGCCGCGGCCTCGGCAATCGGTCGATCCAAAGCGCGGGATCGTTCTCGAAGCAGTCGGGCTCGATCCCGTCCAGCACGCTGTCCGGTATGCCGATATCGGCGCAGATGACGGTGCCGCACTGCGCCCGCCCGGGAAGCAGCAGATGCCCCGGCTTCTTGCGGAAGAAGGTGACGGTCAGCTCCGCCGTCGGGGCCGCGCCGAGCACGGCCCCGGTGTCGCCGTCGATCCCGCTCGGCAGGTCGACCGCCAGGCACGCGATCCCGCGCTCGCGCATGCCGGCCACTGTCGCGAGCGCCTCGCCCTCCAGGGGGCGCGCCAGGCCCGCCCCGAACATCGCGTCGATGACGAGGTCCGAGCCGTCCAGCGCCTTCGGCCCGAGCGGCTCGACCGGTCCGGGCCAGAGGCCGGCATGGTGCGCCGCGTCGCCCCGCAGTCCCTCGCGCGGGCCGAGCAGGGCAACCCGCACCGGCCAGCCGGCCAGCGCCAGATGGCGCGCGGCCACGAAACCGTCGCCCCCGTTATTGCCCGGACCGCATAGCACGGTGACGGGCCGAGCGCCCCACCGGCCCCGGCACGCGTCCGAGACCGCGCGTCCGGCCGCTTCCATCAGCATCGAGCCGGGTATGCCGGCGGCTTTGGCCGCCGCATCGGCGCGCCCCATTTGCGCGGAGGTCAGGAGCGCGAGCGACCGCTCGGCGGGGGTCATTGCCGACGGGCGGCGGTGTGCGCCCTGGCAAGACCGTCGAGCTGCGCGCGGGCGCCGTCGCGCAGGAACCCGACATCGCTCCCGCAAAGGATCAGGGCGTAGCCCGCATCGATCAGGTCTCGCGCCGAGCGGCCGGGCGTCGGAATTCCCCCGATCGCGATGCGCGCGGCGCGGCACGCGGTTTCGATGGCCTCGATCCGGGTCCGCACCTGCGGATGATCGGGCTCGCCCGGATGGCCGAGACCCGCGGAAAAATCATAGGGCCCGACGAACAGCAGATCGACGCCGGGAACGGCGGCGATCTCCGGGACCGCCTCCGCCCCGGCCGGAGTCTCGATCTGGCACATCAGGAGGAGCCGGCCGGCCGCTTCGGCGACATAGCTCCGATCCATCCCGAAGCGGCTCGCCCGAACGGCCCCGGGCGCCATGCCGCGCCGGCCGGCCGGGGCGTAATAGGCCGCCTCCGCCGCGCGGCGCGCGTCGTCGGCGCTCTCGACCTGCGGCACCATGATCCCGTCGACCCCGAGATCGGCCGCCCATTTGATCTCGGCCGCATCGTTTGCGGGAACCCGCAGGAGCACCGCACAGCCCGCCGCGCGGGCCGCGTGGAGCATGCCCAATGCAGCCGTGAGGTCAGCCGGGCTGTGCTCCCGGTCGATGATGACGCAGTCGTACCCGCATGAGGCAAGCAGCTCCGCAGCCAGCGGGCTTGCGAGATTCAGCCAGCAGCCGAGCTGGGGCGGATCATCCTTGCAGCGGCGCTTGAAGCTTTGACCCGTGCCGCCCGATCCGGCCTCGCGGCTCATGACCCCCCGACCACCTTGCACCAGGCTTCGGGGTCGCGGGTCTGCAACTGACGGCAAATCTCGCGCCCGCGATCGCGATCCGACAGCGGCCCGGCGAGGAGGCGGTAGAACTTGCGCTGATCGCGCTCGACCTCTCCCACCTCCATGGTCATGTCCTGGAAAAGGTCGCCGTATGTCTCGCGCAACTGGGCCCATTGCTCCTCCGCCTTGTCGCGAGAGGGCAAGGAGCCGAGCCAGAGACGCACTCCGGCGGGCTCCGCCGTAGCCGGGGCGGGCGCCTGAGCCGGCGCCGTGGCGGCCGCTGTCGTCGAAGTCGTCGGCGTCGTCGCGGCGATTTCCGGCTCCGGCGCGGGCGCGGCAGCCGGCAGCTCGGACGGAGCGCTCACCGCGGACTGGCTGGGCGCGGCCGCCGGTGAAGCGGGCGCGGGATTGGCTTGGCCGGCCGCGACGACGGCGGGTTCGGAGGGCGCCGCAGGGGCCGTCTCGGGTTCCGGCGCGGCGGCGGTCTGCGTCTCGGGCGCGGATGCGCTCGGCGCTCCGCCGGCGGCTTCCGCGTTCAGCCGTGCCACCATGTCGCGAGCGCCCGGATAGTTCCGTGCGGCGGCAAGCTCGAACCAGCGCCGCGCCTCCTTCGGGTCGGGTTCGACCCCGAACCCCAGGTAATAGACCTGGCCGAGCGCGAACTGCGCATCCGGCAGCTTCTTGGCGGCGGCCGACTGGAACAGCTCGCGGGCGGTGTCGAGATTCTTTGCCACGCCCTGGCCGTTGGCATAGGCGAGGCCGAGATTGAATTCGGCCAGGGCATAGCCGTGGCGGGCGGCCGAGCTCCACAGCTCGATCGCCCGAGCTTGGTCGGGTTCCACGCCGCGGCCCTTGGAATAGAGCATGCCGAGATTGTTCTGGGCCTCCGGCAGTCCTTGGGCGGCGGCGCGCTCATACCATTTGCGCGCCTCCGCCGGATCGGGCGAGGCGCCGCGCCCACTATCGTAGATGACGGCCACGTTGTGCTGTGCGCGCGGGTCGCCCTTTTCCGCTTCCGCCAGCCAATCCTTCAGCGCTTGCGCATAGTCGCCGCGCTCGAAGGCCTGCAGGCCCGTTTCATAGCTTGCGTCAGCCGCCGGCGCTCCCGCCGTCAGGAGCAGGCCGATCAGGAGAGCACCAACAGCGCTGCGCATGCCAATCGGTCGATACAAGGTTCCAACCACCGCGGCCCCTATTGTAGCCTTTCGGCCATCGCCGCCCAAGAGAGGACCGCGCCTGGTGCGCCATGTTTACGGGACGAAATTCCTCGGGTGGCTGTTTATGGCGCTGTCCGTCCTCCTCAAGCCCGCCGGGCCGGCCCTCGCCGATCTTCCCTATAAGGTCGAATTCTCGGTTTTGGGCGATTCGGAACTTCTGGAGACCCTGAAGGACGCCTCTCTCCTCCGCGCCGAGGAGAATCGGCCGCCCCCCACCGAGAGCGCCCTGCGCCGCCGCGTCGATCGGGATGCCGAGCAGCTTCGGAACGTGATCCGCTCGGAGGGTTACTACGACGCCGGGCTGGACGCGGAGATCGACCTGGACGCGATCCCGGCGCGGGTCCTGATCGCCGTGGAGCCGGGCCCGCGCTACAGCCTGGCCAATGTCTCCCTCGTCGGACCTTCCGGAGGAGCTCTCGAGGGGGTGGATCTGTCGCTGAAGGAGATCGGGCTCGAGCTCGGGGCCCCGGCGCGCTCGGCCGCGGTCTTCTCGGCCGAGCAAAAAACGACGCTGCGCCTGGCCGAGCAAGGCTACCCCCTCGCCCGCGTGCCGGATCGCAAGGTGATCGTCGATCACAAGAGCCGCACGATGTCGGTCACCTACATCGTCGATCCCGGGCCGCGCGCGGATTTCGGAGAGCCGCGGATTTCCGGGAACCGGGATGTCGAGACGAGCTACATCGAGAACCGGCTGAGCTGGCGGCGCGGCTCGCGCTTCGACCTGCGCGAATTGGAGGAGACGCGCAAGCGCCTGATCCGCAGCGAGCTGTTCAACTCGGTCAAGCTGGTGCCGGCCGACGCGGTCGGGCCGGACGGCACGATTGCGATCCTCATCGAGGTCGCCGAGCGCAAGTCGCGATCGGTCTCGGCCGGGGTCAACTGGTCGTCCAGCGAAGGCTTCGGGGTGGAAGCCTCCTGGGAGCACCGGAACATGGCGGGTCATGGGGAAAGCATCAAGACGACGGCGACGCTCAGCCAGGTGCTGATCGGGGCGAATGCCTTCCTTCGGCTTCCGGACGCGGTCCGGCGGGATTTGGACGTCGTCGGAACCGCCGCGATCGAGCGGGAGGACACCGAGGCGTTCACCTCGGAGCGCATCGCGACGAGCGCGGGCCTGGAGCAGCGGTTCAGCAGCAGCCTCAGCGTCGGCCTCAGCCTCTCGCTTGCGCTGGAGAAGGACGACGATGACGACGGTGAGGACACCTTCACCTTGATCGGACTGCCGGGCTACCTGCGCTACGACGGGACCGACGATCTCCTGGATCCGACCGAAGGGGCGCGGGCGTCGGTCTTCGTCACCCCCTACTACGCGCTGTTCGCGGAGACGGACAGCTTCCTGCGGAGCGAAGCCATCGGCTCGGCCTATTACGCCATCGACGAGGACGCACGCTACGTTCTCGCCGCCCGAGGGCGGCTCGGCGCCATCTGGGGAGCGGGCCGCGAGGAGCTGCCGGCCTCGGTGCGATTCTACGCTGGAGGCGGCGGTTCGATCCGCGGCTACGGATTCCAGCAAGTGGGGCCGCTCGACGAGGACAACGACCCCTTGGGCGGCCGCTCGGTGATCGAGTTCGGCGGCGAAATGCGGGTGCGCATCACCGACACCATCGGGATTGTTCCCTTCATCGAGGGCGGCAATGTCTATGTGGACATGCTGCCGGAAGTGGTCGATTTCGATTTTCGCTACGGCGCCGGCGTGGGCCTGCGCTATTACACGGCGATCGGCCCCTTGCGGCTGGATGTCGCCGTTCCGCTCGACCGTCGTGAAACCGACGACGCGTTCCAGTTTTACATAAGCCTGGGACAAGCCTTCTAAGGACCTGATGAGACGTGGCCTGAAAATCGCCGCCGCCGTTGCGGGCGCTCTGGTCGTGCTGCCGATCGTGGCGGCCGCGATCGGCTACGCCTGGCTGCAGTCGGAGGGCGGCCGGCGCTGGATCGAGGCGCGGCTCTCCGCGGCGACGGGCGGAGAGTTCAAGATCGAAGCGCTGAGCGGCTCCCTTCCCTTCCAGCCAAATGCCGGGCGGCTGATCCTGTCCGATGCGGGCGGACCTTGGCTGATCGCGGACGGCGTCCGGCTATCCATCGCGCCGGCGGCCCTGTTCAAGCTGCACCTCGCCATCGAGATCGCGGCGGCCGACCGGCTCACGCTGTTGCGCTTGCCGCGGTCCTCATCAGAGGAAGCCCCGGCAGGCGGCGCACCCCAGATGCCGGACTTGCCAGTCTCGATCGAGATCCGGCAGCTCAGCCTGCCTGAGATCGTCCTGGACCCGGCCGTGGTCGGACAGGAGGCGCGGCTTGCGCTCTCCGGCTCCGGAAGCTTGCGCGAGCGAGCGGCGCAGGCCGCTTTGGCGGTCCGGCGCATGGATGCGGAGGGGAGCGCTGATGCGGAACTCGCCTATGACGGCGCCGACCTCCAGATCGATCTCGACGTCCGCGACCCCGGCGGGTTGGCGGCGCGGTCGCTCGGGGCGCAACAGACCCTTCCCTTCGCGCTGCATGCTTCCGGCTCGGGGCCCTTGCAGGATTGGCGCGGCGCGATCGAGGCGCGCTTCGCCGAGGCGACCAGTCGGCTGACGGTCGAGAGCTCCGGGGCGGAGTTGACTCTCTCCGGCTCGCTCGATCCGCGCCCGTTCCTGGAACCGCAACTGGCCGCGCTTCTGCCGGAACCCGTGCAGGTCGAGGGCGCCGTCTATCTGGGCACCGCCAAGGTGCTGAAGCATGTCGCCGTCGCATCGGGCGCAACGAGGCTTCGGTTCGACGGCGCCTTGCGCCTGGACGACCTTACCGGAACCGGCGTCGCGGGGCTGGAGCTGCCCGATGCCTCGGTGCTCGAACCCCTCATCGGCCGCGACATCGACGGCGCGTTCAGCGCCGAGGCCAGGATCAACACCTCGGCGCAGGCCCAGGTCGCGGAGCTTCAGCTCCAGGCCCGGTCATTGGCCGCGGAAGGCTTCGCCGCCGATGGCCTTGCCCTTCAGGCGACCGCGCGACGCAGCGCTGGGGCCGACTCCCTCCAGGTCGATGGGATGGTGCATGCCACGGGTCTCGCCCGCGAGGTGGATGCGGGCGCCCCGCTGCCTGCCGATCTCACGCTCGCTTTCGCCGGCTCGCTCTTCCCCGCCGCGAAAAGGGTTGAGGTCGAGCGCCTCTCCCTGACCGGGGAAGGCGCGGAGATCGCCTTCGCCGGACAGGCGGGTCTCGACGGTCTTCTGGACGGCTCATTCCAGGTCAACGCGCCGCGGATCGCTCCTTTCTTGCAACTCGCTGGCTTGCCCTGGTCCGGCGCGCTCACGATGGAGGCGCGTCTGCGCTCCAGCCCGGGAAGCGGCCGCACGGAGTTCGAGATCGACGGCGTTTGGCGCGAACCGATCACGACGATCCCCGCGCTGGACGCAGTCCTCGGCAAAGGGGCGTCGCTCTCCACATCCGGCAGCGCGGATTTCGATGGAACGGTCGATGTGACGCGCGGCGCAATCGCCACCGAGGCGCTCGACCTTTCCTTGTCCGGACGGCTGGCGCATGCCGGAGAGATCGGCGCACGCTTCGAGCTTGCCCTTTCCGATCTCGCTCCTCTGGCCGCGGCCTTCGGGCAGCCGCTCTCGGGCGGCGCACATCTCTCGGGGACGGTGGAGGGCAGCCTGGCGCGCCCGAAGATTGCGGTCGAGGCGTCCTCCCCGGCACTGACAGTCTCGGGCGAGGATCTGCGCGCGGTCGCGATCGCCGCGGAATTCGACACCCTCCTCTCCCCGCTCCAGGGCCAAGGGAAGGCATCCGCATCGGCGACGATTCAGGGCGTTCCCGTCACCCTCGCCTCCGCTCTCGCCTTGCGGGACGGCGTGCTGTCCCTGTCCGACGCCGCGTTGCGGTCGAACGGAACGCGCGCCACGGGCGCTCTTTCCATCGGGCTCGAGAACGGGTCGATCGAGGGTGCGATCGATGTAACGGCGGGCGATCTCTCCCCCTGGTCGAAGCTCGCGGGAACGGCGCTCGCGGGCCGCGCGGAGGGGCGGATCGTGCTGAAGGGCGGCGGGGGCGCCACGGCCGATCTTCGCGCCTCCGATCTGCGTGTCGCCACGACCGAAGTCGGGCAGCTCACCGCCGAGGCGAACCTCACCCGCTGGCGCAGCGATCCGGCCGGGCGCATCGATCTTCTTGCCGAGCGGGTCGTCGCCGGGGCCGCGCAAGTC
>DATIDB010000018.1:0-11263 GCA_035456545.1 Alphaproteobacteria bacterium
GCGAGCCACGGCGATCTCGGCATGATCGCGCGCGGCGATTCGCTGCTCGCGCTCTCGAATTCGGGAGAGACGCCGGAGCTTGCGGACATCGTCGCCTATACGCGCCGGTTCGCGATCCCGTTGATCGCCATCACCGGGCGCGCGCAATCGACCCTGGCTCGCAACGCCGATGTGGCGCTGGTCCTCCCCGATGCGACGGAGGCCTGCCCGATGCGGCTCGCCCCCACCACCTCCACCACCATGACCCTCGCGCTGGGCGACGCGCTGGCGATCGGGCTTCTGGAGCGCAAGGGCTTCTCCGCCAACGATTTCGGCACGCTTCATCCCGGCGGGCGACTCGGCCGAATGCTGATGAAGGTTGTCGACATCATGCATGAAGGCGATGAGGTCCCGCTGATCGGCGAGGAAGCGGGCATGGCCGAGGTGCTGGTGCTGATGACGGCGAAGAGCTTCGGGATTGCGGGCATCACCGACCGCAAGGGCCGGCTCTCGGGCGTCATCACCGACGGCGACTTGCGCCGGCATATGGGTCCCGATCTCCTTGCGCTTCGCGCGCGCGAGGTGATGACGGCCCAGCCGCGCACGATTCGGGCCGACGCCCTGGCCGCGGAGGCGCTCGGCGTGATGAACCAGCGCAAGATCACCAGCCTCTTCGTCGTGGAGGAGGCCCGGCCCATCGGGATACTGCACATCCACGACTGCCTGCGCGCGGGGCTGGCGTGAGCGCAGGGGGCCGGGCGTAGCATATGGCCGCTCGCGAAAAGTTCAGCATCAGGCCTCGCCGCGCGCGGCGGCGCACCCCGTTGATCGGCTACCCCGCCGCGATGACCGCCTTGAAGATCGCGCTGCCGGCCCTCGCGGTCGCGCTCCTCGTGCTGGTCGCGCTCTGGCCGCAATATCTTTTGGTCGGCGGCCGGTTCCAGCTCGTCGCGGACCCCTCGGGAGAGGCGGTTCTCGATCGCCTCAGCATGGTCAATCCGCACTTCAAGGGACGCGATCTTAGCAACCGACCCTTCACGGTGAGCGCCGAGAGCGCCGTTCAGGATTCCGACGACGAGGAGCTGATCCTGCTCGCCAAGCCGCAGGCGGAGATCACCTTGGAGAACGGCGCCTGGGTCGCCATGAAAGCGGCGCAGGGCTTCTATCGCCGTGACCAGGAGGTGCTGCGCCTGACCGGCGGGGTCGAGCTGTTCCACGATCAGGGCTATGAGATCCACACCCCCTCGGCGGCCATCGACCTGAACGGCGGCACCGCGGAAGGCCATGAACCGGTGGACGCGCAAGGCCCGTTCGGCGCGCTCACCTCACAGGGTTTCCGGGTCGCCGAGCGCGGAGACATCGTGGAGTTCACGGGCAAGAGCCGCCTCGTGCTGGAAGGCGGCGCCGAGGAGAGTCTTCCGTGATCGCCCGGCGCCTCGCGCCGATCCTGCTCCTTTGCGTCTCGCTCGTGGCACGCGCGCAGGCGCAGGAAGCCGAAACGGACGCCGCGGCCGGCAAGCAGCCGATCGAGATCACCGCCGAGGGCGGCATCGAATGGGACCGCAACGCGCAGACCTATACCGCGCGCGGCGCCGCCCAGGCGCGCCGGGGCGCGCTCTCGGTCTCGGCCGACACGCTCATCGCCCATTACCGCGACGGCGCCGGCGGCGGGTCGGAGATTTACGAGCTGGAGGCGGTGGGCCAGGTCAGGCTCGTCTCGCAGTCCGCGGTCGTGACGGGCGAGCGCGCCGTTTACGACGTCGCGAGCCGGACGGTGACGGTCACCGGGGAAAACCTCAAGCTGGAGACCGGGACGGATGTGCTCACGGCGCGCGACCGGTTGGAGTATTCCGAAGGCTCGCGCGAAGCGTCCGCCCATGGGGAGGTCACGGTCGTTCGGGAAGGCCGGCGGTTGGAAGCGGACGCGGTTCGCGCCAGCCTTGCCCCTGGACCGGCCGGCGAGCTCGCGCTGGCCAAAGTGGAGGCCACCGGCAATGTGCGCATCGCCACCGAACGCGAATTCATAAGCGCCGACCGGGGCACCTATGACGTCGACAAGCAATTTGCGACTCTGGCCGGCAGCGTCAAGGTGACGCAAGATCAGAACCAATTGAACGGCGAATATGCGGAAGTCGACCTGAAGACCGGCGTGAGCCGGCTCTTGGGCGCACCGCCCGGATCGAGCGGCGGGAAGGTCAAGGGCCTGGTGCTTCCCGGAGCAGCTCCGGAGCCCGGCGGGTGACCGATACGGCGGAATCCTTGGAGAGCGATCGCGGCATGCGCGGGAATGGCAGCGCGGAAGGCGCGGTAAGGGAGGCGAAGACCGCTTCGCCTTACCAGCGCGGCCTCTACGCCCGCGATCTGGCCAAGAGCTATCAGCGCCGGCCGGTGCTCCATTCCGTGACGTTGTCGGTCAACCGCGGCGAGGCCGTCGGTCTTCTTGGACCGAACGGAGCGGGAAAGACCACCTGCTTCTACATCATCATCGGGCTGATCGCCCCCGATTCGGGGGCGATCCTCCTGGACGGCGAAGACGTCACCGGTCTGCCGATGTACCGGCGCGCGCGGCTGGGCATCGGCTACCTGCCGCAGGAGGCTTCGATCTTTCGCGGCCTCACCGTGGAGCAGAATCTCCGCGCCGTTCTCGAGGTGGTCGAGCCCTCTCGCGAGCGGCGCGAATCGGATCTCGAAGCCCTGCTTGAGGAATTCGCGATTTCGCATTTGAGGAAAGCCTCCGCCATGGCCCTTTCCGGCGGGGAGCGGCGCCGGGTCGAGATCGCGCGCGCCCTCGCATCCCGGCCGCATTTCATCCTCTTGGACGAGCCGCTGGCAGGGATCGATCCCATCGCCGTCGCCGAGATCCGCGCCATGGTCGCCCATCTGAAGGATCGCGGCATCGGCGTGCTGATCACCGATCACAATGTCCGCGAGACCCTGGAGATCGTCGATCGCGCCTACATCCTGCATGAGGGAGTGGTGCTGATGGAGGGGCTTCCCGCCGAGATCGTCGTCCATGAGGATGTGCGCCGGGTCTATCTCGGCGAACGCTTCACCCTTTAGCCCTGCGCTTGCCGCAGGCTCCGATGAAAGCGATGGCGAGCACCATCGGCCCCCGCCTGAATTTGCGCCAGAGCCCTTCGCTGGCGCTGACGCCGGAATTGCGTCAGGCGATCCGCATCCTGCAGATGCCCTCGATCGAGCTGGCTCAGCACATCGAGCAGGAGCTGGAGCTCAATCCTCTGCTGGAGCGCGCCGAGGCGACCGCGCCCAATCAAGGCTCGGCGCCCGCCGAGCGCAAAGAGGACGCCGGCGAGCGCTGGCCGGACGCCGACGGCGAGGACCGCCCGCCTAGCCGCGAGATCGCCTCGCGGGGGCTGACCTTGCGCGAGCATCTGGCAAGCCAGATCGCCACCGACATCGCCGACCCGGCCGACCGGGTGATCGGGCTTTCGCTGCTGGAGGGGCTGGATGAGGCGGGGTATCTGACGCCGAGCACGATCGGCGACTTGGCTCAGCGACTGGGCGCGCCGGAGGAGCGCATCCTCGCGCTCCTGCCGCGGCTGCAACAGCTCGATCCGGCAGGAGTCTTCGCCCGCTCGCTGGCCGAATGCCTCGCCGCCCAGCTCGCCGACCGCGGGCTTCTCGATCCGCCGATGACGCGGCTGCTCGCCCATCTCGACCTGATCGCCGGAGGCGATTTCGAGCGCCTGGCCGAGCGGGTGGAGATCGACGGGCCGTCGTTGCGGCGCATGCTGGCCGCGCTGCGTCGGCTGGACCCCAAGCCCGGCCTCGCCTTCGATCCGGCGGTGGCGGAGACGCTGATCCCCGACGTGCTGATGCAGCCCCGTCCGGGAGGCGGCTGGAGCATCGAGTTGAATCCGGAGACGCTGCCCCGGCTCATCGTCAACCGCCGCTATCACGCCGAACTGGTTCGCACGGCGCGCGGACCGGAAGCGCGCGACTACCTCACCGAGCGCCTGGCTTCGGCGAAATGGCTGGCCCGCGCGCTCGACCAGCGAGCCCGCACCATCCTCAAGGTCGCAACCGAAATCGTTCGCCGGCAGGACGCCTTCTTCCGGCGCGGGGTCGAGGAGCTGAAGCCGCTGATCCTGCGCGACATCGCCGAGGCTGTGAAGCTGCATGAGAGCACCGTCAGCCGCGCGACCAGCAACAAGTACATGGCCACGCCGCGCGGCACCTTCGAGCTTCGCTATTTCTTCGCGACCGGACTGCCGATGAGCGCCGGCGGCGAGAGCGTCACCGCCGAGGCGGTCAAGGAGCGCATTCGCGAGCTGATCGGACGCGAGACTCCGGAGGCCACCCTCTCCGACGACCGGCTGGTCGAGCTTTTGCGCGAGGGAGGAGTGGAGATCGCCCGCCGGACGGTGGCGAAATACCGGGAGGCCTTGCGGATTCCCTCCTCGGTCGAGCGGCGCAGGCGCAAGTCTTTCGAGCCGTGAACGAGTCCCTCCTCCCCGGTGTTTTTTGGCGGAATTCCAAGGGAAAGCGGGCTTTGCTTGACTTGCCGGACACCCCTTCTTATGTTCGCGCCCTTCGAGCGGACCCCGCCCTTCCGCCGCCCATGCCAGGCGGCGGCGGGCGGGCGCAAATCTCAGCGCAGAACCAACCTAGATCGGGACGTCAGCGGTGGTCGCACGGGCCTTTGACGAAGTCGCGCCCGAGAGCTTGCCAGGTGTCGGGTGCGCAAGCCGCGCCAGGTCCCAACAGGGCTAGGATCATGGAAATCGAACAGCTTCTCCGGCCGGACAGCGTCATCGCGCATCTGCGGGCGACCAGCAAGAAACAGGCGCTTCAGGACCTGGCCAAGCGCGCGGCCGAGATCACGGGCCTGCACGAGCGGGCGATTTTCGACGTGCTCCTGGAGCGCGAGCGCCTCGGCTCCACCGGGGTGGGTAACGGCATCGCCATCCCGCATGGCAAGATCGCCGGTCTGGACCGGCTCTACGGCCTCTTTGCCCGCGCCGACCAGCCGATCGATTTCGATGCCATCGACGAGCAGCCGGTCGATCTCATTTTCCTGCTGTTGGCGCCGGAAGGGGCCGGCGCCGATCATCTGAAGGCGCTCGCCCGCGTCTCCCGCCTTTTGCGGGACCGGTCGATCTGCGAGAAGCTGCGCGGCAGCGAGAGCGGCGATGCGCTTTATGCGCTTCTGACGCAATCGGCGGCGAGCCACGCCGCCTGACTTTCAGGAGCCCGTCGGGCTCTTTTCAATGAACGCTGACCGGCTCTAGATCGCTCTCGCGCACCAGCGCCTCGGCGGCGAGGCGGGAGGAGGTCATCGCAACCAGGGTCCCGTCGGCCGCATGCACCGCATAAGCGGGCTCTCCCTGGTGCAGAATCGGCTTCACATAGGCGAAGGCCTGGATGCCGAGCGCGGCCAGGTCGCTGCTCGAGAGATTTCTGATGTCGGTCGTCTGGGTCATTTCCGTCTCCTGCGGAGCGGCGTGGTCAGCGGCTTGGGTCTTTCAGAACCGACTGCGCTTCGCTCGAAGCAGTGCGGATCTCGATGTTGCGCGAGATGGGCTTGGGCTCGGGCCGCAGCAGATCGATATGCAGAAGCCCGTTGTCCAGCATTGCCGAAGCGACCTCTATGCCTTCGGCCAGGACGAAGCTGCGCTGGAACTGCCGGGCGGCGATGCCGCGATGCAGATAGACGCGCTCGGGCGGCTCCACCTGTCGCCCGCGGATCACGAGTTGGCTGTCTTCGGTTTGGACGGACAGCTCGGCCGCCGAAAAACCCGCCACTGCCAATGTGATGCGCAGCCGATTCGGCGCGGTCTGCTCGACATTGTAGGGCGGGTAGGCTTCCGCCGCGTTCTTCGACGCACGGTCCAGGATCCGCTCGACATGATCGAAGCCGAGCAAGAGCGGACTGTTGAAGACGGGCAGCCTGGTCATTGGCACAACGTCGCCCCTTTCCTAAGCGAGCGGCTTTGCACGGCGCGCCTGTCCGAAGGCCCGGGACGGCTCGCAGCGCCGCCTGGGCAATCTCTTGCGGCCCGGTACGGCGCCGCGCGGCAGGGAGCCCCACAACTCCGATTAGATGGGGGCGCCGGGCCGGGGGATCAAGAACTCGGCGCCCGTCGCGGGTGAACGCCGGATCACTCCTCCGGCGCAAAGCCGGTCCTGGAAGGGGCGACGCTCCGGTCCCAATGCCAGGAGAAGCCCCGCCCCGAGCGGAAGAAGGGCGGCGAAATAGGCCAGCCAACGCGCGAAGGCCTCGCCGCGCCCAGGGCGTCCTCCATCGGCGCCGAGCACCACGAGCCCCAGCCAACGCTGGCCCCAGGTCGCCTGACCTCGTCCTGCGGTCGTCAGAACGCAATAGAGGCAATAGGCGCCGAGAAGCGCCAGCCGTTCGACGGCATCGCGCAGGCTCGCGCCGGCGCCAAGGGAGGCGAGGGCGATCTCGAAGAGCCGCGCGAGCGCGCCGCCGATTGCCGCGGCGATCGCGATGTCGATCAGCCCGGCGGTTGCTCGGCGAACCAGCAGGTCCCGGCGCTCCGATTCCATTTTCGAGATGCTCTGGATACCCCTTCCGTCCAGCTTACCCTGGCGGTCGTTCGACCGCCACGCGCGTTCCCGCTACCCGGCTGTGATCATCATTGGGCGTAGTCGGGAGCCCCGACCGGCTGATCGCCGTTCTGCTGAAATCCGTTGCGCCGACGGGAACGCAAGGGAAGGGACCGTTTTGTGCGGCGCAACGGGGTTAACCCGCGTTCTCGCACCGGGCGGATACGGAGCAAACGCTAAACTTCCGACACCTGCCGGAACTGGAGACGAGATGGAAAATAGGCTTCTGAAACTCCTTCGCGCCGCAACGCTTGGAACCGCCGGCCTTATGGCGGTGCAATCCACCAGTCCTGCAGCCACCCTCGACGAAGTCGCCGCATATGAGGCCGCCGTCAACAGCGGGTCGCTTGCCGCCTTCGCCAAGTTCTTGGAGCGGTACCCGACCGGCCCGTTGAGCGAACGCATTCTTCAGATCGTTCACGACCGGTTGCCGGCCGCCGATCCGCTCGCGGCGCAGATCGCCGCAACGACCGACATCGCAACCGACGAAGAGGCGCGCCAGCTTGCGCTGGATGTCTCGCGAGAGCTCCAGACCCGTGCAGACCACCCGTATTGACCGATTCGACATCACAGTCATCGCCGACTTCTCCTCGCATTCGGACGACTGCTGGCGCGTCGGCGAGGAGGTGCGATGCGCGGCCGCCGCGGGATACTCGATCGGCCTGATCAATGTCGCCGATCCCTCCCAGCGCGCGCACCCCGACATCGCGGCCTGCTTTTTCGAGGGCCTGGCGACGCCGGTCGGGTCCGACGGCTGGATCGAGACGAAGCTTCTCCTGATCGCGACGCCGGAACGCGTGGGAAGCGCCGATCTTCGGCACAGGCCGCATGTGCGCGCGCGCCACTCCCTTGCGGTTCTGTCGCAATGGCCGGGGTCGAAGGAGGAACTGCAGCGGATCGACGCCAAGCTCCGCTTCCTCTTCGGCGAGGTGCGATGGACCGCCGTCGCCTCCCCTCTCCTGGCGGAGGCTCTGAAACTGCTGGGCGCCGGCGCCGCCGAGACTTGGCGCACGGTGGTTCGAAGCGGCGGTCCGCGAAAAGTCAGCCCCGGCGCGGTCACCGGCGCCATCGGCTTGAGGTGCGCGCCGGCCGTTCCGCTCCCGGAGGGCATGCGCACGGTTCGACTGGGCCCGCAAAGATCCGCGGGCGGATTCGCCTTCGACGAGATCACGCTCGAGCGGTTTCTCTCCAGGATCGACCATCTCGCCTGCTTCGACCTGTCGGGCCCGATCCCGCGCACGGCCATCGGCAAGGCGCTCGAGCTTGGGCTCCCCGTCTTCCTGCCGACCGAATGGAAGGAGGAGCTGGAGAGCGGGCCGATTTATGTTCGTCCGGAGGAACTGCCCCTGCGGCTCCTGCGGCAGAAACCGCGCGCGGCTTCCTCGCCTGCGGGCCGTCGGCGAGCGGCTTCCGCGGCCTTCTGCAGCGAGGCCGAGTTCATCGGGCGGCTCCTTCGGCTCGCAGGACCGGCGAGCAAGCGCGGATCGAGGACGGCCAAGCGGCGCGATCGCATCTTCCTCATCTCCTCCAACGGCGTCGGGATCGGCCATCTCACGCGACTGATCTCCGTCGCCCGGCGCATGAAGAAGGACTTGGAGCCGGTCTTCATCACCTTCAGCCAGGGCGTCTCGATCCTGGAGCAGTTCGGCTACGCCTTCCATTACCTGCCCTCGCAAATGCATGCCGGTGTCGATTACGCCGCCTGGAACGGGTGGCTCACATCGGAGCTGGACGAGCTTCTGGCCGTGCATGAGCCGGCGGCGATGGTCTATGACGGCAACAATCCCTATCCGGGGATGCTGGCCGCCGCCGCGCATTCGAGCCGCACGCGCCTCTGCTGGATTCGGCGCGGCATGTGGCGGCCCACGCACGATCCCAATTTCCTGAGCGGCTCGCGGCATTTCGATCTCGTCCTGGAGCCGGACGACATCGCGGCGACCGCCGACCGCGGCGCGACGAGCGAGCGCCGCGAGGAAGTGACGGCGGTGCCACCGATCCGCCTGCTGGACGAGAGCGAAATCCTCGCCCGCGACGAGGCGCGGCGGGAGCTGGGCCTGCATCCCAAGCATCCGGCGGTGCTGATCCAGCTCGGCTCCGGCGGGACCCGGGATGTCTCCTATCTGATCGACCTCGCGGTCGAAGCCCTGGCGCGATTCGAGAAGGTGCAGATCGCCGTCGTCGAGTGGCTGGTCGGCACCGAGCGCCTCAAGCTCTGGCCGCGCGTGCGGCTGATCCGTGGTTTCCCGGTCAGCCGTTATCTCAACGCCTTCGACTTCACCGTATCGGCCGCCAGCTACAACGCCTTCAACGAGACCATCTCCTCGGGGCTGCCGGCCGTTTTCGTGCCCAACGAGCACGCCTCCATGGACGACCAATCCGCGCGGGCGGCCTTCGCCGAGATCAACGGCGCGGGATTCCACCTCCCCGAAGGGCAGATGCGCGACATCGGGCCCATCCTGGAGACGCTCTTGGATCCGACCACGCGCGCGCTGATCCGGCTCAACGCGCTGCGCATCGCCAAGCCGAACGGAGCGGCGGCCGCCGCCGAAGCCATTCAGTCCCTGGCCGGCCATGGGTAGCGAGCGCGAACTCTCCAAGCTGCGCGAGCTCATCGAGCTGCAGGCCCGCCACAACGCGGTGCTGCGGCGGGCGGTGGAGCGCAACGTCGATTTCCCCGAATCGGCGCGGATCGCGCCCGTTTTCTCCACGCCGCACCGCTACGGGCGCACCCGAGCGCTTTCCGCCACGCCGTGCATCGGCTGGTCGGACGAGCCGCCCGCGCCGGCGCTCCGGCCCTCGCCGGGCTGGGAGAACCTGTCCCTTGCCGACAAGCCGTGCAAGGTCATCGCCTATCTCGCCTTCGGCTTCGAGCGGGCCGCGCTCGAGCGCATCGTCGAGATGGTCTCGCGCGAGCAGCGCCGCCTGCAGAATTTCGTGCCTCTGTTCATCACCGACAGCCTTGAATTCGATCTGTTCCGGCTGCGCGGCTACGTGGTGGAGCACATCGCCGCGGGCGACCCCTTCAATCACGGCCCCGGGCTGATGATCGCGCTCAGGCGCCGCATGCAAAACCTCCTTCGCAAATGGGGCGTCAACGCGGTCGTCCAATTCGGGCCGCGCGGCCTTCCCGCGCAATCGCAGGAGGCGGGCGCCCTCATCCTCTATTATCCCAATTACGTGCCCTACAATTCCTATCAGCGATCCTTCTACGAGGCCCGCCCCAAAGGCTATTCCGCGCAGCCCGGCACCATCGATGCGGCCATTCGCCGGCTCGGCGACGGCCGGACCACGATTTTCCATCTTCACTGGGAGGATCACGTCTTCCGCTCCGCCTGGCCGGACGCCGCCGCCGAGCGCGAGCTGTGCCAATCCTTCCTGGCGGCGCTGCGCTACTTCATCGCCGGCGGGGGAATCTTCGTCTGGACGGTCCACAACCTGCAGCCGCACGACAAGTTCCACGCCGACGTCCATTCGGAGTTCCAGGCGGAGCTGCTCGCCCTCGCGCACCGGGTTCACGTGCATTCGCGCACCACGCTCACCGAATTGCAGGCCCGCTCGGGCGCGGATATCCGGGGCAAGGTCGACATCATCGCGCATGGCAACTACGCCGCGCTCAAACGCGAGAAGCGGGCGCGCCGCGGCGCCGACCGCACCGAGTTCCTGTTCCTGGGCCAGGTGCGCCCCTATAAGGGCCTCGAGGAGCTGCTCGGCGCCTTTTTGGCGGCCGGGGAGGCGAACGGTCCAATGCACCTGACCATCGCGGGGCCGCATCATCCGGGAGTCGATCTGACCGCGCTCGACGGCGGGGGCGCCGCCGAGCGCGTGACCGTCGTGAACCGCTCGATCGAGGAGAGCGAAATCCCGCAATTCTATGCCGCGGCGGATTTCGCGGTCGCGCCCTATCGGGCGGTGACCACGCCGGGCAGCCTGATCCTCGCCCTCTCGCTCGGCGTTCCGATCGTGGCGCCGGCCCTGCCCACCATTCGCGAGCTGCTGGGCGAAGCGGAGGTCGGGGTGCTGTACGATCCGGCGAACCCGCAAGGCCTGGAGGAAGCGCTGCGCCGCGCCGCTTCCCTCACACACGTCGAGCGCGCCGCTCTCGCGCGCAACGCCAAGGCCAAATCCCGATCCTGGGACTGGTCCTCGCTGAAGGATCAGATCGCCGGTTTCTTCACCGCCGCGACGAGCCTGGCAAGCGTCGCTCGCTGAGAGTCGCCTGGCGCCGCCCTCTTCCGCTTGCCGCGCCCATCGGCTCCGGCCCGCTCCGGCCGGGTTCGGGCGTTTCCTCGTCATCCTCGTCCAGGAAGCTGATGACCACCCGCCCCAACAGCCCGAAGCCCAGGATGAAGACCGGCGCGATCAGCAGCAGAAGGAAGCTTAAGGTCAGGCCCGGACGGTCCATCAGCGCAATCCCCTCCGGCATGTCGCGGAACGCCCAGGCGCCGAAGGTCAGCCCCGGCGCGGCCAAGCCCGCTCCGGCCAGGATGCTGGCCAAATGACTCGAGTTCAGACGCATCGGCGCTCAGGTCCCCCCCCCCCCGGGATGGCAAGCATCCGCGGGGCGGAAGGCTAGTGGGGGAAGTCCTACCGTTCCCTGAACACCCTCGCCCCGCCCCCTAGGCGACCCCGTGGCATTTGACGAAAATTCAATCTGCGGGCGGCCTCTCCGCCGCCCCGTCAAAGACGCTCCAAC
>DATIDB010000019.1:0-2125 GCA_035456545.1 Alphaproteobacteria bacterium
GCCCGTCCCTGCCCTCGCTGCGGCGCGCGCGTCTCGGGCTTTGCCGAGCGCTGCCCCGACTGCGGCGAGACGCTGCCGCTCGCGCTGCCTTGGTGGAGCTGGATCCTGGGCGGCGGCCTGGTGCTCCTGCTCTTCCTCGCCTTCAGCGATTTCCAGACCTTGTTCGAAGTCTTCGGGCGAATCCTCGCCGATCTGCGGGACCTCTGAATCGGGGCCGGCCCGTCATCCGCCGCTTTCGGGCGCGGGCTGCGCCAGGACCCGCTGCACGCGCTCCAGCACCTCATGGAGCGCGCTTTCCTCGATGCCCAGGTCGTCCATGTGCCGCACCGTGTTGACGAGATAATCGAAATTGGAGCCGCGCTCGCCGGCGGCATGCGCGATGATCTCGGCGATGCACGCGGGCTCGAGACGGCCGGCATAGCGTGGGCAGCTTCGATCGATGACATAGGCATAGGCCCGGGCGCGCCGGCCGTCCTCGAACCGCACCTCGACCCAGCGCGGATCGTAGGCTCCTCCCGACATCTCGCGCTCATCGAGATACCGCGCGACCGCCGGCCCATCCTCGCGCGCGACCTTGAAGGCGCGGCCGATGCACGAGCCGCCGCGGTCCAGCCCCAGGACCAGCCCCGGCCGCTCGCGCGTGCCGCGATAGCCCTCGGAGTAAAGGCAGAAGGCCCGGTGAAATCCGAGGAGCCGCGCCGGCCGCGCTTCGCGGTGGGGAAAGCCCGGATCCCACATGAGCGAGCCATAGGCGAAGATCCAGAAATCGTGCGGGGGCGCGATCAGGCGCTTTCCCGCCGGCTCGGGGGCGCTCATGGCCGCATGACCAGCGCCACGCCGAAGACCGTCGCCGCCATGCCGATCAGCGCGGCGGGCCCGAGGCGTTCGCCGAAAATGAGCCACGATTCCAGCGCCGCGACCGGCGGCACCAGATAGAAGAGGCTGGCGACGCGCGCCGCCGCGCCGCGGCGGATCATCCAGTTGAGCAGCGCGATCGCGCCCATGGACAGCACGATCACGAGCCAGCCCAGCGCAAAGAGGAGGCCGGCGGTCCACGCGACCGTATTCTTTTCGAAGGCCAGCGCCGCGGCCCCGATCATCGCCGTAGCGGCCGCATACTGGATGAACCCGCCGGAGCGCCAGTCCATCGTCGGGCAGAAGCGCTTCTGATAGAGCGTGGCGCCGGTGATCGCGACGAGCGCGAGCGCCGCCCAGGCCGCGGCCCACCACGGCACCCTGTCGAGAACGAGCTTCTCCCACAGAACGAGCGCGACGCCGGCGAAGCCGAGGAAGAGGCCGGCCCACTGGACCGGCCGCACCCTCTCGCCCAAGAGCGGCCCCACGACGCTCGCCGTGAGCAGCGGCTGCAGGCCGACGATCAGCGCAGCGATGCCGGCCGGGACGCCGGCGGCCATGGCGGCATAGGTCCCGCCCAGATAGCAGCCATGCATCAGGAGCCCGATCACCGCGAAATGCCCGGTCTCGCCGAGGCTGCGCGGCCAGGGAGCGCGCATGGCGAGAGCGATGGCGCCGATCAGGACCGTCACGATCGCAAATCGCAGAGCCAAGAAGGTAAACGGCTCGGCGTCGTCGAGCCCAAGCCGGGCGAAGACGAATCCGGTGCTCCAGAGCAGCACGAACAGCGCGGGAACCATCGGCCGCGGATCGGCGGCCGGCAAATGGGCGCGGACGGACATCGGCCGGGCACGTTGAAACCACTGCCGCGCTCGTGTCAATCTCGCCGCCGGGCGCGCCCTCGGGGAAGGGCCCGCCGGAGGGGGAGAACGACATGCGCCGGATCGCAATCGCCGCCGCCGCGGGGGCGGCACTCATCCTTGCGGCGCTGAGCGCAGCTTGGTTCTACGCCGCGCAAGGGGTGCGCGCCGAGATCGCTAGCTGGACCGAGCGGCAGCAAGAGGCCGGAATTCTCTTCGCTCATGGAGATCTGGCATTCGGCGGCTTTCCCTTCCGCGTCGATCTCACGATTCCGGATCCGGTGCTGGCCTCGGCGGATGGGGCGCGCCGCTGGGAGGCGGCCGCGCTTTCGGCGAGCGCACCCATCTGGCGGATGGACCGGCTGGATTGGGATTTGGCCGGACGCCATCGCTACCGATTCACCGGGTCG
>DATIDB010000020.1:0-2644 GCA_035456545.1 Alphaproteobacteria bacterium
ATTGCGCTTCTGTGTTCTGCGGGAACCTATGCGGCATTGTCCTGGGGCAAGGGCGACGAGGCCCGCGCCCTGTTCAAGGAAGCGGGCGGCAACCTCGAGGCCGGCCCTGCCGAGGCGCTCGCCGAGGAGATCGCCTATTCCGATTTTCTGCGCCTGCTCGACGAGGGCGCAGTCGCCGGACTGGTGTTGAAGGAAGATCGCCTCGCGATCCGCACCCATGCCGGCGGGTTCACGACGACGCTGCTTCCGGAAGGATTTGCGCCCGAGATGGCCGCGCGAGCCGGGCAAGCAGGGGTCGAGCTGGCCTTTCTCGCACCCGAGGATGGGCGCCTCATCGACTTGATGATCTCGCTGGTCCCGGCGCTGATTCTACTCGGCCCGATACTCTATCTGGTCGGCGGCGGCTTTGGTCGCGGTGGGTTGCTTGGGATCGGCCGATCGCCTGCGCAGCTGATCGATCCCAACCGCAACGGCTTTTCCTTCGCCGATGTGGCGGGCGTGGAGGATGCCAAGGAAGAATTGGCCGAAGTCATCGCCTTTCTAAAGGATCCGGCGCGCTTTCAGTCGCTGGGCGGGCGCATGCCCAAAGGACTTTTGCTGTTGGGACCCCCGGGCACCGGCAAGACTCTGCTTGCACGTGCCGTCGCCGGCGAGGCGAAGGTGCCGTTCTTCTCCATCTCGGGCTCCGAATTCGTCGAGATGTTTGTCGGCCTCGGCGCCCGGCGGGTGCGCTCGCTCTTCCGCGCCGCCCGCAAGCAGGCCCCTTGCATCGTCTTTATCGACGAGATCGACGCCGTCGGTCGGCGGCGTAACGGCAGCGGGGGCGGCGGGCATGACGAGCATGACCAGACCCTGAACCAGCTCCTGGTCGAGATCGACGGCTTCGATCCCTCCGAGGGCGTGGTTCTGATCGGCGCGACCAACCGGCCCGACGTGCTCGATCCGGCGCTGCTGCGGCCCGGCCGCTTCGACCGCCAGGTCAATGTCGGCAATCCCGACTTGAAGGGCCGCATCGAGATCCTCTCGGTGCATATGCGCAAGCTGAAGCTCGATGAGCAGGTGCAGCCGATCGACATCGCGCGCGGCACGCCCGGCTTCTCCGGCGCCGATCTCGCCAACCTCGTCAACGAGGCGGCGCTGATCGCCGCGCGTCGCGGCGCCGACGCGGTCGACATGGCCGCCTTCGAGGCCGCCAAGGACAAGGTGCTGATGGGCGCCGAGCGCCGCAGCCTCACCATGAGCGAGGAGGAGCGCAGGCTCACCGCCTATCACGAGGCGGGCCATGCGCTGGTCGCGCTCAACGAGCCCGACTCCGATCCCCTGCACAAGGCGACCATCATGCCGCGCGGCCGCTCGCTCGGCATGGTTGTGCGGCTGCCCGAGCGCGACCGCGTCTCGGCCACCCGCGCGAAGCTCGAAGCCGATCTCGCGGTGGCGATGGGTGGCCGCGCCGCGGAGGAGCTGATCTTCGGCGCGGCGCGGGTCACCACGGGCGCGGCCGCCGACATCGAGATGGCGACCCACATCGCGCGCAACATGGTCTGCAAATGGGGCATGAGCGACCGGCTCGGCCTCGTCGCCTATGCCGAGGAGAACGCAGCCCCGACCGGCTACGACAAGGCGGCGATGACCGATTCCACGGCCGCGCTCATCAATGGCGAGGTCCGGGCTATCCTCGACCGCGCCCATGGGCGGGCGAAGACGGTGCTGGCCGAGCAGGCTCCGGCGCTGGACGCGCTGGCCGAGGCGCTGCTGGAGCGCGAGACCCTCGATGCCGAGGAGATCTGGAGGATCGTCGCCGGGGCGGGCGGCGGCGGAGAGGCCGGCCGTCCTTCCACCCTCCAAGCGTAGAAGGCGTCTTCCCGGACCTCTCCCGAGTTCCGAATTGACAACCCTCCCACCCCCCCGCCTTTAATACTCGATCGGCGGCGGGGGGCGTTTCCCCCGCGCCTATCCTCGCGCCCATCAAGAGGCGGGGGAGGATTAGGCAATGCAACGGCGGCAATTTCTCATCGGCTCGTCGGCGGTCCTGGCACTGACGGCGGCGCCGCGGCTCACCAGGCGCGCTTGGGCGGCGGGCGAGCTCAGGGTGCTCAACTGGCAGGGCTACGGCACGGACGAGGCCTGGGCGGTCGAGGAGTTCTCGAAGGCGCACGGGGTCAAGGTCAGCCACGACTATTTCAACTCCGAGCAGGAGATGCTGACCAAGCTCAGGACCAGCCCCGGCACCTATGACGTGGTCCTGATCAACTCGACCTTCACGGGGCAGGCGCAGTCGGAAGGTCTGATCCAGCCGATCGACACTTCGAAGATCAAGAATTTCGGCGATCTCACGCCGACCTTTCGCGACCACGCCTATCTCAACATCGACGGCAAGACCTATGGCGTCGCCTGGGTGTGGGGCGTGACCTCCTTCGCCTACAACACGGCTAAGATCAAGACGGCGCCGGATTCGATACAGGTGCTGTGGGACCCGGCCCACAAGGGCAAGGTCGGCTGGCGCGACGACGCCATCGAGGCGGTGCAGCTCGCCGGCATCGCCACCGGCCAGGACATGAACAACCCTGCCGACATGGAGAAGATCCGCGCCAAGCTCGAGGCCCTGAAGCCGCAGATCGCGACCTTCTGGTCCTCCGAGGACGAG
>DATIDB010000021.1:0-2945 GCA_035456545.1 Alphaproteobacteria bacterium
CGCTAAGGGACTACGGGAACATGTCCGCGGTCACGGTCCTGTTCGTGCTGGACCGGATGCTCGCAGCGAAAGCGCGGCCGGGGCGCTATCTCATGAGCGCGCTGGGACCGGGCTTCACCGCCTCCTTCGCCTTGCTGGAGACCTCATGACGCTGCCGCAATGGATTGTCGTGGCGATCGCGCTGGCGCGCGCCGCCGAGCTCGTCCACGCCCACCGAAACGCGCGCAGGCTGATCGCGGAGGGCGGAAAGGCCTATGGCGACGGGCACTATCCGTTGATCATCGGGCTTCATGCGGCCTGGCTGGCGTTGCTGTGGTGGGCCGGCGGCCGCATTGCCGAGCCCGATTGGCTGCTGTTCGCCTTCTTCATCGTCCTGGAGGCGGCGCGGCTCTGGGTCGTGGCGACGCTCGGCCGTTTCTGGACCACACGGGTCATCAGCCTTCCGACCACGCCGCTGATCCGCGGCGGCCCCTTTCGCTGGATCCGCCATCCGAACTATCTGGCGATCGCATTGCAGCTTCCGCTCCTCCTCTACGCCTATGCGGCGCCGGGCTGGGCGGCGATCCTCGGAGCGGCGCATATCCTCCTGCTCGCTCACCGCATCCGCGTCGAGGAGGAGGCCCTTCGTCCCCGACGCTCCCTCGCCTGACGCGCGGGGGCCTACTCTCGAATGCCCATGCCGTCGCGTCCGTTCCGGACCGAGTTCGCGTTGCTCGCGCTGCTCGCGCTGCTCTGGGGAGGGTCCTTCACCCTCATCCAGATCGCGATCGAGACGATCCCTCCGGCGAGCCTGACCGCGGGACGCATCGCGCTCGCCGCTCTCGTGCTGCTCGCGGTGACGCGCTGGCGCGGGATATCGCTGCCTTCCAGCCCGAGGATCTGGCCGCACTTTCTGGTGCAGAGCGTCATCAATCTCGCGCTGCCCTTCCTGCTCATCAGTTGGGGCGAGCAACATGTTTCGAGCGGCCTAGCCTCGATCCTGACCACGACCGCGCCGCTCTTCGCCTTCGCCATTGCGGCGCTGACCGGACATGCGGCGCGCGGGGCAAGCCAGGGTTTCGGCCTTGTCTGCGGCTTCGCCGGCGTGATCCTGATCATCGGCGCGGAGGCGCTGAAGGAGCTCGGCGGGCCGCAGCTCGCCTCCCAGCTCGCGTTGGTCGGGGCGGGGCTGTGCTACGGCTCCTCCTCGAACTACGGGCGGGTGTTCCGTTCCGTCTCGCCGATCGCTGTGGGCGCGGGCACGCTGCTCTGCGCGAGCGCGCTGACCGTGCCGCTGAGCCTTGCGCTCGACCGGCCCTGGACGCTGGAGCCCAGCGCGGAATCGACGGACGCCCTTGTCCTGCTCGGACTTCTGTCGACCGCCCTCGCCTTCTCGATCTATTTCCGGCTGCTCGGAACGCTCGGCACCGTGGGCACCAGCACGGTCGGCTATCTGCGCGTCGGGTTCGGGGTGATCTTGGGAATCCTGTTCCTGGGCGAGACGCTGACCCTCGCCAGCGCATCGGGCCTCATCCTGATCGTGATCGGCGTCGCGGCCATCAACGGCCAGATCGGACGGATCGTCGGGCTCTTGCGCCGGAACCCTATTTCGGCGGCCAAGTCTTGAAGGCGTATTCGGCTTCGAGCCGGTCGGCGGTCTCCTTGGCATCGAAGCTTCGCGAACCCGGGTCCGGCTCCAGATCGATGGACAGGGTCACGGTCGCTTCGCCGTAGGAGCGGACCGAGTAGTCCTCGTAGTACCAGGGCCAATAGCCGCCCCAATATGGACGACGGAAGCCATAGGGATAGAACGGATAGCCGGGATAGCGCCTGACCTCGGTCGAGCGATCCACATCGCGGCGCTCGGTGACCACGGCGAAGCTCGGACGCTTCTGCTCGAGCGCGAGCTGCGCCGCGCGCCAGAGCGCCAGATCGTAGGACTGGTCGCGCGCGGCCTGGCTTTCCGCATCGCTCTTGCTGTCGCTGTAGGACGAGCGGTAGCGCGGCCCGGAATAGGTGACCTCCCAATGCGTGTCGTCGATCTGCCGCTCGGTGTAGCCGAATGCGGCCTCGCCTTCGAGCGGCTGGAACAACGGCTGCGGGGTCGCGGATTGGCACGCGCCCAGCGCCAGCAAAGCGATTGCGCCCGCAATCGATAGAGACCTTTTCGAGCCCATACCGGGAAATATCGTCTTCCTCTCGGCGCGCGGCAAGAGCGGCAACCCACTACATGTTGAGCTCGGCGATCCTGGCGACCGCCGGCCGAGCATGAATGCGCTCGAACAAAGCCGCGAGCTTCGGGTGGCGGCGGCTCAGGGCGGCCATGTCCTCGTCCCAGGTGTAGAGCATGTGGAAATAGATGTCCGCCGCACTGAACCGGTCGCCCGCCAGCCAGCTCCGGCCACCGATCAGGCCCTCCAGCCTCGCCCAGAATTCCGCGATCTCCTTCAGCGCCGTAGCTTTGATCGCGGGATGATGGCCCGCATCGCCGGAGACGCTTGATGTCCGGTAGATGCGCCGGAAGGTCGGCTGCAAGGTGTCGGCGAGCAACAGCAGAAATTGATAGTACCGCGCGCGCTCGGCGGTGCCCGGTTTCGGAGCCAGCTCCTTCTGCGGATGCCGATCGGCCAGATGCATGCAGATCGCGGCGGCTTCGAACATGGGCCGGCCGTCGGCGATGAGGGCCGGGACGCGGCCCCAGGGCTGGATCGCCAGATAATCGGGACCGCGCGGTTTGCTCAACTCGACGCGGCTGAGCTCGTAAGGGACGCCCAGCTCCTCGAGAAGAACATGCGGCGCCATGGATGCCGATCCCGGCGACCAGAACAGCGTGTACATCGATCATTTCCCTTCCGCGGAGCCGGCGCTTCGCCGATCCGGCTTCCCCTTAGCACGGCCGTAAATTTGGCGCACGGGGGGCCACCTGCGGCGGCCAGCCGCTCGGGCAACGGCGGCGCGGCGCAGAG